>CAJPTO010000276.1 GCA_905373605.1 uncultured Prevotella sp. | reverse complement strand
GCCGCCGTCTTGGCCAAGAAAAAGGGCTTCGACGTGTTTGTTTCGGACATGGGTGCCATCAAAGAAAACTACAAGCAAATGCTTGACAACCACGGCATACCCTGGGAAGAGAACCAACACACGGAGGAAAAAATTCTCAATGCCACGGAGATTGTGAAGAGTCCTGGCATTCCGCGCGAGGCTCCTATGGTGAAAAAGGCCATCGACAAAGGCATTGGCATCATCAGCGAGATTGAGTTTGCAGGCCGATACACCGACGCTAAGATGGTGTGCATCACTGGTAGCAACGGCAAAACCACAACCACATCGCTCATCTACCACATCTTTAAGACGGCTGGATACGATGTTGGTCTGGCTGGGAACATCGGGCGGAGCCTGGCTTTGCAGGTGGCAGAGGGCGAAAAGGAATGGTATGTCATCGAGCTGAGCAGCTTCCAGCTAGAAGACATGTACCGCTTTAAGGCGCACATCGCCGTGTTGCTCAACATCACGCCCGACCACCTGGACCGCTACAACTATCGCATGCAGGGATATGTAGACGCGAAGATGCGCATCTTGCAAAACCTTACGCCTCAAGATTACTTCATCTTTTGGGCCGACGACCCTGTGGTGAAACCCGAATTGCTGAAATATGACGTACCTGCTTGCGTCTGCCCGTTTGCCGAAAACCGCGAAACAGGCGTGGCAGCATACGTAGACAACGGACTGATTACGCTGCCCCACCCCCTCGATTTCACCATGCCGCAAGCACAACTGAGCCTGCCCGGCAAGCACAATCTCTACAATTCGCTCGCCGCTGCCTTGGCCACACGCGCCGCAGGCATACCAGCAGATGTGGTGGCGCAAGGACTTAGCGACTTCCCCGGCGTGGAACACCGCATGGAACGCGTGGCAACAATGCACGGCGTGAACTACATCAACGACTCGAAAGCCACCAATGTGGATGCTTGCCGCTACGCGTTGGAGGCCATGAACACGCCAACGATACTCATCATTGGCGGAAAAGACAAGGGCAACGACTACGAACCCATCAAGACTTTGGTGAAAGAGAAGTGTGCCGCACTGGTGTTTCTCGGTGCCGACAACACCAAACTGCACCAAAACTTCGACCATCTGGGTCTGCCCGTTGCCGACACGCACAGCATGAAAGAATGCATGGAGGCATGCACCAGCATGGCCAAACCAGGCTACACCGTGCTGCTTAGCCCCTGTTGCGCCAGCTTCGACCTCTTCAAGAACATGGAAGACCGGGGCGAGCAATTCAAGACATTGGTACGAAAACTATAAACCCACGCACAAATGGCACTCAACAAGACATTAGGCAACCTCTTCAAGGGCGACAAGGTGATATGGATGATTTTCTTCTTCCTATGCATCATCAGTGCCGTAGAGGTGTTCTCGGCGTCGTCTTCGCTCACGTACAAGGGCGGAAGCTATCTCGCACCCATCATCAAGCACCTGGGAATATTGTTCTTGGGCGTGTTGTTCATGGTGTTCACCGTGAACATCCCCTGCCGTTACTTCAAAGTGCTCACGCCTTTCTTGTTTGTCTTCTCGTTCTTTACGCTCATCTGGGTCTACTTCGGCGGACAGAGCACCAATGGTGCGCAGCGATGGGTAAGCCTTTTGGGCATTCAGTTCCAGCCTTCCGAGATTGGCAAGGGAACACTGGTGCTTGCCGTGGCGCAAATTTTGAGTGCCACGCAAACAGAAAACGGAGCCGACCGAAAGGCTTTGAAATGGATTGGCATCGCTTGCGCGCTCATCATCGTCCCCATCCTTTTGGAGAACCTCTCTACAGGCTTGCTTCTGGCCGTGGTTATCTACATGATGATGATACTGGGCCGCGTTCCAGTGTCGCAGTTGGGCAAAATATTGGGCGTTGCGGTGCTCATCGTGGCCGCCGCACTGTCGTTTGTGCTCATTTTCGGACACACCAAACCTACAAATACGCCCGAACAAACACTTACAGAGAACGTTGCAGCATCCGAGAAAGATGAGCCAGGACTGCTGGGAAGCCTTTTCCACAGGGCCGACACGTGGAAGTCGCGCATCAATAAGTTCATGAAAAACGAGGAAGTGCCGCCCGAAAAGTTCGACCTCGACAAGGATGCGCAGGTGGGACACGCCAACATCGCCATCGCTTCTTCGAACGTCATCGGGCAAGGTCCGGGAAATTCCGTGCAACGCGACTTCCTTTCGCAAGCATTCTCCGACTTCATCTACGCCGTCATCATCGAAGAGATGGGCATCATCGGCGCAGTGGCGGTGGCCTTGCTCTATGTGTTCCTGCTTTTCCGCACAGGTAAGATAGCCAACCGTTGCGAAAACAACTTCCCCGCCTTTCTGGCTATGGGCCTTGCCTTGCTCTTGGTTACGCAAGCCCTTTTCAACATGTGCGTTGCCGTGGGTCTGGCACCCGTAACAGGCCAACCTCTGCCCCTTATCAGCAAGGGCGGAACATCCACCATCATCAACTGCGTGTTCATGGGCGCGATAATCAGCGTGAGCCGAACAGCAAAGAGAGTGGAAAAACAAACAAAAAGTGGCGTACCAGAAAAAAAATGAGTACTTTTGCACGAAGAAGCGGAACGCTAACGCAATATCCTCATAGGAACACAATGCGCAATGCCGCTACAAATGCAGAATAAGGGAGGGAAAAAACCAAGTGAAGACTTCACACGGGCATCATTTCTGGAGCAGAAAAAGCACCATGCACGTGTTCCCCCTCCAACAAAACAAGCAAAGAATGGAAGATAACTTGAGAATCATCATCAGCGGCGGCGGAACGGGAGGCCACATCTTCCCGGCCATTGCCATTGCAAACGCCATTAAAGCCATGCAACCCACGGCACAAATACTCTTCGTGGGCGCACTGGGAAGAATGGAAATGCAGCGCGTTCCTGCAGCGGGCTACGACATCAAGGGTCTGCCCATCTGCGGATTTAACCGCAAAAACCTCCTGAAAAACTTCGCGGTGCTGTTCAAGATATGGAAGAGCCAACGCATGGCCAAACGCATCATCAAAGACTTCAAGCCGATGGCGGCCGTGGGTGTGGGCGGTTATGCCAGTGGGCCAACGCTCAACCAATGCGCCGCAATGGGCATTCCATGCCTCATACAAGAGCAAAACTCGTATGCAGGCGTAACCAACAAGCTCCTCGCCAAGAAAGCAAGCCGCATTTGCGTGGCTTACGAGGGCATGGAACGCTTCTTCCCCAAAGACAAAATCGTGCTTACGGGAAACCCCGTGCGCCAACAACTGCTCGACACACAGCTAACTAAGGCCGAAGCCTTGCGCTCTTTCGCGCTGGAACCATCGCGAAAAACCATCCTCATCGTGGGCGGTAGCCTCGGCGCGAGAACCATCAACGAGAGCGTCTTGGCACACCTTGAGGAGATAAAGGCCAGCGGCGTGCAGGTTATCTGGCAAACGGGCAAAATATATTTTGAAGACATCAAAAGACAATTGGCCGAAAAAGAGGCGATGCCCATGCTCAAACCCACCGACTTCATTGCCGACATGGGAGCCGCATATCGCGCTGCCGACCTCGTAATAAGCCGCGCTGGGGAAAGCAGCAT
>CAJPTO010000275.1 GCA_905373605.1 uncultured Prevotella sp. | reverse complement strand
GCAATGCAGCTCATGCCGGCACGCGCGGCGAGGAACGCGAGAACCTTAGCAAGAAGAAGGCCGTGATTGCCAAACTAAAAGAGATGATGGGAACGAAGCCCGACAATGCTGCCGACACCATCAAACAACTCATCGAGGAGTATAATGCCATCGGACATGTACCCTTTAACGAGAAAGATAAACTCTATGCCCAGTTCCACGATACGGTGGACAAGCTCTATAAGGAACTCAACATTTCTGTTGCCAGCCAAAAACTCGACGACTTTAAGAGCAATCTCAAGAACCTGGCCAAGAAAGGTGCCGACGTTGTTGACAACGAAAGGGGTAGGCTGATGCGACGTTACGAGGCTCTTCGCTCTGAAATACAAACCTACGAGAACAACTTGGGCTTCCTCACCGCCAAAAGCAAGAAGGGAAATAGTCTCGTAGACGAGATGAAGCGTAAGGTGGAAAGGCTTAAAGACGACATGGAGCTGGTGCGCCAAAAGATTAAGGCCATCGATCACCAAGAAGACAACTAAGTATCGCATTCAAACAACGTATTTTTTAATAATAAAATCAACCCTATCCTTGTAGAATAATGGAATGGTTAGACACTCTCTTCAACAACAATGAATCAGTAGCGCACATCGTTTTGCTCTACTCTGTTGTCATTGCAGGCGGTGTGTTGCTCGGGAAAATCAAAATCGGCGGCATTTCGCTTGGCGTAACATTCGTTTTGTTCGTTGGTATCATTGCAGGGCACATCAAGTTTACGGCTCCCACCAATATCCTTACCTTTATGCAAGACTTCGGGCTTATCCTTTTCGTCTTCTGTATCGGCTTGCAGGTGGGTCCAGGTTTCTTCGAGAGTTTCAAGAAGGGCGGCATCAAGCTCAACTTGCTTTCTGTGAGCCTCATCTTGCTGAACATTGTTGTGATGTTCGCCTGTTATTTCATCTTCTTCGACACGAGTGACATCAACACGCTGCCCATGATGGTTGGCACGCTCTCGGGTGCAGTGACAAACACGCCCGGACTTGGTGCTGCCAACGAAGCCTTGTCGAGCATGGAGGCATCGTTCCCCAACGGATTGCCGCAAATTGCCTCTGGCTATGCCTGCGCTTATCCTTTGGGCGTGCTGGGCATCATCGGCGCAACCATCGCTGTTAGGTACATCTGCCGCATCGACTTGCAAGAAGAAGAAAACAAGCTTGCCGAGCAAGAGGGCGAAGACCCCCATGCCAAACCTTACATCATGCACGTGCGTGTGAACAACTCGTATCTCGGTGGCCGAACACTTGGCCAAATTTCCGAGTTCTTAAACCGCGACATGGTGTGTACAAGGCTCTTGCACGATGGCAAAGTGATTATTCCAAAGGAAGATACAGTGTTCTCGCTGGGCGATGAAGCACTTGTGGTTTGTGCTGAAAGTGATGCCGAGGCCATACAAGCCTTCATTGGCGAAGAGCTGAAAGAGGAATGGAACTACGAGGATAAGGAGCAACCATTGGTTTCGAAACGCATTGTGGTAACACGCCCGTCAATTAATGGTAAGTTGCTTCGTGACATGCATTTCTCTAGCGTCTATGGCGTAAACATAACCCGCATCACCCGTCAGGGCATGAACCTCTTTGCCAGTCGCAACCACCGCTTTCAAGTGGGCGACCGCGTGGTGGCCGTCGGTCCAGAAGACCATGTAAACCGCGTAGCCGAAGTGCTTGGCAACTCGCTTCGCCGCTTGGATGCACCTAATGTGGCCACAATCTTCATTGGAATTATCGTGGGCATACTCTTCGGAAGCATTCCTTTGACCATTCATGGCATCCCTGCACCCCTTAAATTGGGTATTGCGGGCGGCCCGTTGGTTATTGCCATCCTCATTGGCCGCTTTGGTTACAAGTTCAAACTTGTTACTTACACCACCACTTCGGCCAACCTGATGCTTCGAGAGATAGGGCTAGCATTGTTCTTGGCTAGTGTCGGGATAAAGGCAGGTGCACATTTCTGGGACACGGTTATTCAAGGCGATGGTATCAAGTACGTGTATACGGGCTTCCTCATCACCATTATTCCCATACTAATTATCGGCACAATCACCCGTTTGGTGTATAAATTCAACTATTTCACCATTATGGGAATGCTTGCCGGTACATGTACCGACCCACCCGCATTGGCTTACGCCAACCAAATCTGCTCGCGTGAGGCACCTGGTGTTGCTTATTCCACGGTATATCCACTCAGTATGTTCCTCCGCATATTCACAGCGCAGCTCATTGTGCTATTCTTCTGTGGATAACTAGGAGATAACTAGGAGATAACTAGGAATACGCGCTCGCATTAGTTGAGCGAAAACAACCCATTGTTAAAACCATATAAAGCCTGTAACCAAATTGTTTGGTTGCGGGCTTTATTCATTTATCTGCCGTTTTCTTTCATTGGTGTGGTGTTTTGTGCGAAAAACAGACTAATCGACGCGAAATAGCGAACGCTTGTGTACCAAAAGTGGGGTATAAGGTGAAACATTCTACCAGGAAACTTGATGTTTTCCTATTTTTTTACTACTTTTGTGGTGTTACTAAACCTTCATATCATGACAAACATCAAACTCATGGCATACGTGTTTGCCTGTGTATTGACAGCTTTTCTCACATCGTGTGAGAAACAAGTGGGCGAAGACGAACAGGAAAAGGCTACAGAAACCGATGGTGTGACGCTTCTTTTTGAAGCCCCAACCGCTGTACCATACACCACAATAGGTGAGGTGGGCACTGCTTCAGCTGTTGAAAACACAACCTTAACCCAACTAAGCGTGTGTGTGTTTAAGGATGGTAAACGCGTTAAAAGTGTGCACCAGTCGGCAGACGACAACTTGTTTATGAAACCTTCAATGCGTCTTGAGAACGGCACCTACAGCATTGTTGCTGTGGCCCATGCAGGAGCGGGGCATGCAACCGTTACAAAGGGGCAGCGCATAACGTTCTATAAGAACAAGGTTACCGACACTTACGTCTATAGAGGCGTGATAAATGTGTCGGAAAAGTCTACGCTAACGCTCCCGATGAAGCGCGTAACGGCTATGTTTGAGTTGTGTCTTACCAGTGTTTTACCACCAAACGTGGCTCAAGTGGAATTCTTGTACACAGGTGGAAGCAGCACTTTGGATGCGGCGAGCCTTGAAGGCTGCGTGAAGTCGCGCGAAAAAGAGACGCGAGAAGTTAGCGATGCCATGAGAAACGTTCCGCCTACATTTGCCATTTACACGTTTCCGCGGCCCGACAGTGATGGTTTGAAGATCAATGTGCATTTCAACGACAAAAATGGAAACACACTGCACGAGGAAACTTACGAAGATGTGCTGGTGAAAGTGGGCATGAACACACGCCATGCTTGCAGCTTGCCCAGCGATTTTGTGGATGCGCTATCGAAGTGGGGGCACTTTGAACCTTAAAGACACGCCCTTTAACAGCATCGTGCCTTGTTTATATGGGTACTAGCAGGTTGATACTGCTGCCACAAGCGTCTTGTATTTGTTGTAGCTGCAAGGGTCTTGTGTTGCCGCTGCAAGGGTCTTGTGTTGCCGCTACAAGGGTCTTGTGTTGCCGCTGCAAGGGTCTTGTGTTGCCGCTACAAGGGTCTTG
>CAJPTO010000274.1 GCA_905373605.1 uncultured Prevotella sp. | reverse complement strand
ACATGTCGCAAATTTAGTGTTTTTCTCAATATGTTCCAAATAAAAAAGTGTTATAAGTTTATAAGTTAGCAAGTAGTTGAGTTAATGAGTTGATAAACTGATGGGTTAGTTAGTAGATGAATTAACCATATCGTTTTGCGGCATTATCATCGCTTTTGTTTGTTGGTGCGACATTATTTCACTCACTTTGTTGCATAATCTGCGACGTTATTCGCAGGGTTAATGTCGCATCAAATACATCTATATAAATGTATATACACGAACGAAGCAATTGGACTGCATTCAGATGGGATGTCGAAGGGCTTGCAACTCTTCTTGAAGAGGTAAACCGCAAGCAGGGCTTGTTGTATGGTAGGCTTGCCGCACTTGGCTTTGACAGTAAGCTTAAAGCAATGGCTGAAAACCTACTTTGCGATGTGGTGTGCTCGTCAGAGATAGAAGGCATACGCCTGAATGTGGACGAGGTGCGTTCGTCTATTGCTCGAAAGCTGGGCATAGAGAATGTTAAGCAAACCGTTTCTTCGCATTATGTGGATGCCGTTGTGGCTGTTATGCTCGACGCGATGAAGTGTTCTAGGCTGCCATTAACCAAAGAAAAGCTCTGCGCTTGGCAGTCTGCATTCTTTCCCACTGGTTTTAGTGAGGGCATGCAGGTTGAAGTGGGCAAGTATAGAACAAGCGAGGAACACATTGTCTCTGGCATGTTCGGCAGAGAAAAGGTGCATTATATCGCACCCGAACCAGCACGTGTGCCCGAAGAGATGGATAAATTCATCGAATGGTTTAACAAAGAAGAGCAGGTTAACTCTGTTATTCGATCTGCCATTGCCCATCTATGGTTTGTCGGCATCCATCCATTTGAGGATGGCAATGGTCGACTTGCACGCATTTTGTCTGACATGTTGCTGTCGCGAGCCGATAACAGCGACTTTCGTTTCTATAACATCTCCTTGCAGATAAACAAAGACAAAACCCGATATTACCATATTTTGGAGTGTACCCAGCGTGGTAACGGCGACATAAGCGAATGGTTAACATGGTATGCACGCACCTTATCCATTGCAATAGACGAAGCTGAAAGGACGGTAAGCACAATTTTGAATAAGAATTTATTTTGGCAACGGGTATCTACTGTGGCTTTAAGCCAACGGCAAACAGACGTGCTTAACCTTTTCCTCGATGGCTATGAGGCAAAAATAACCTCCAAAACATGGGCCTCTCTTACCCGATGTTCAAAAGATACTGCCATTCGTGACATTCAAGAGCTTGTGGAAAAGCGTATCTTGCGTGAGGATGTTCCCGGTGCCAAGCGGCCAAGCTACGCTATTGTATACAGCCCAGGCGACCTCACCGCATTGTTTTCCGAAATCAACGTTGGGCAAGAGCAAGGTGTTTACTATCTGTCGGCACTGTATAAAGGAGAGAAAAGGGTGCGCGAACGCCTGTTGACGTTGGATGCGGAGCGGTTTAAGAAAGGCGATTTGCCGTTGGAGAACTTGCTAACACAATATTTTGCTTATATCGTTGGTGCGTAAAAGGAAGCAACTTGCCACAATTTGTTTTGGTACCAGCGGCTGGTAGCTATAGTACCACCGACTGGTAGTCACGATACCAGCGAGTGGTAGCCACACTACCAGCATTTGGTAGCCATGCTACCAACGGCATGGTAGCGCATTACAGGCGTGTTTTTAACATGGTGTATGTATGTTTAGTCACGTTAAAAGCGGCTTGTAGCGTAACTACAAGCCGCTTTGCATTGCTTTAATCACAAGTGGTTTTGTTGATTTTTCTCTTTAGGCTGGTTCTAAAAATTCCACGCAAGCGTTCATTTTCTTTTTATTATTTAGCTCTTTGCTGTCTTTTAGCTTTTATCTGGCATCTTTCGCTTACTCTTTCAGTCGCATAGTCCACTATGCTCCTTCAATCGTAAACGAAATCTGCTCAGCTAAAAGCTAAAAATACAGCAAAGGCAATTTTTAGAACCAGCCTTTAAAAGCTCCAGTCGATGCCGCCCATGAAGGTGGCACGAGGTATGGGGAAGCCCTGCATCACTTCGTAGCGTTGGGCTAAGAGGTTCTCGCCCTTGGCGAAAAGCCGCAAGTTGCGGGCTAGGTGATAGTCGGCCGTGAGGTTAACGAGGGCAAAACTTTGCGTCTGCTTGTTCTTGCCCACTGATGTATAGAGCCTTCCTATCCACTGAATGCCAGCATTAAGCCCCAATTTCCCTGCTTCGTAGCGGCCGCCGGCATAGAGCTTGTGCCTGGGGGCGGCCAACAAAGGCTGGCTGGTGTGCAGGTAGCTGTAATTGAAATGAAGCTGCAAGTGTGGCGCAGAGCGGTAGTTGGCTTCCAATTCGAGGCCCGAATTTTCGGTTGTTCCCGTGTTAACGTTCAGCGGTCGGCCGTTAATCATGGCGGTGGTTATCAGCTCATCGGCTTTCAGGTAAAACACATTAGCCCCCAATTGCAAACGGCCTTGCGCCAAATGTTGCTTGTAAGACAGTTCGTAGTTCATGATGCGTTCGGGCTTCAAGTCGGCATTGGCAGGGCGAAACATGTACAGTTCGCGTATGGTGGCATTGCGATAGCCCTTGCTAACCATAGTCCGAAGCTGCACATCGTGTGGCAAGTTAAGTGTGATACCACCCTGTGGAACCCACTCGTTGCCTGCAACGGAATGGTGAACAAGGCGCATGCCCGCATCAAAGGTGAGCCAAGGCACCAGTGTTTGGCGCAGGTCGACATATCCGGCCACTTCGTTCACACTCTTATGAACCAGCTCTGTGCGGCTGCCATCGGCCATCGACTTGTTCCAAGCCTTGCCGCCAAAGTGCAGAAAATCGGCTCCGAGGGTAAGGCGATTGCCCTTAAAGAGCGTTGCCGACTGATAAAGCGACACGCCACCCATCTTGTCATCGTGCAGATAAAAGGTCGTACGTGGTGTGGTGCCTTGCTGATAGCCGTCGTTGATGTGGTGATGTCCCCAGTTGTAATAGGCCCTTAGCGCGCCCGATGTTCGCTCATAGTCGTTGGTTAGCGAAAGGGCAGCCATGCCACGGGTTATCATCATGTCGTTGTCGATAAGCGGATTGGAGGCCTCGCCGGGGTTGCTGTTCTCGAAATAAGTGAGGTTCAGGTTGCCGCTTAGCGTCCAATGGGTGTTGAAATCGTAACCCAGCTTGGCGAAACCAGCCACTTGTTCGAACTCGGAATCGCGCCTATGACCGTCTGTTCGGCCGTAAGTGGCACCTGCCACACCGAAGAAACGGCCACTGCGGAAGCGCATGCTGGCGTTGCTTTCAAGCGTGCCAAAGGAGCCGCCTTGCAGGTTGACGTTGCCCGAAATGCCGTTAGAGGGCATCTGCCGAGTGACAATGTTCACCACACCACCCATAGCGTTGCTACCATAGATGGTGGAAGCAGGCCCGCGCAACACCTCTACCCGTTCGGCCAACATCGTTTGATAAGCGTCGGGAATGGGGTGTCCGAAGAGGCCTGCATATTGTGGCAGTCCATCGATGAGCACCAACAGCGAGCCTCCAGAGCCAATACCGCGCACCTTTATGCTGCCTGCCGAACCCGTACTAACGCCATATCCCATCATCGATTTTGATGTTACGAAGAGCCCTGGCACATGTTCGG
>CAJPTO010000273.1 GCA_905373605.1 uncultured Prevotella sp. | reverse complement strand
AAGTCGTGCCATTCGGTGAACGTAGGCTGTGCCACAGCAGTCAAATTGCTAGCTGCCGTTTTGGGCAACCGCTTGTTGGAAGCCTCAGAAACAGCCAGTCGTTGCTTGCCTTGCGCGCGGGTTTGGGCTTGTGCTTGCAAGCTTAGGGCAGCCAATGCCGCCCAGAAAAAGATATGCTTCATACTAGAAGAGTTATGTTAGATTTGTTCTGCATGCAAAGATACAACAATTTGCACGTATATAATCAAAAAGAAAGGGGTTTGTGGCTTCGTTGCAGTTGTGGTAATAACGGCAGGTGTTGTGTTGCGAACAGCAACCAGCCTTGTGCTTTCCGTTCGAAAACAATTTGCCCCTAACCCTTTTTATGGGGCTAGGGGCATGGGTTGTTAGTAAGAAATCTTCACGCCAAGGAAGACACTTCGTGGCTGCGTGGGTCCGTAAACATAGTCGGAAGCGCGCGAGGGGCCGCGGTCAAGGTCTTTCTGATAAGCGTCCAGCAGGTTTTGGATGCCTGCACTGGCCTGCAATTTCACTTGTTTGTAGATGTAGAAGTCGTAAGCCAGCTTGAGGTTCAGCGTGAGGAACGAGGGTGTATGCTCGATAAGCGAGAACTCTTGTGTGCGAAGACTGCCGCCTTTGGGATGCGGAACATACATGCGCCCCGTGTAAACGCCCGACAAGGCGATGTTGAAATCGGCCGTGGGATGCACGTTGAGCGTGAAATATCCGTAGGTGTCGGGGGTGCGCAACAGTCGTTTGGTGGTCTCGAAGCCGGGTGCAGCATCGTCATCCCATGCCTCTGGCGTGCGGTATCTGCTGCTCTGCCATGTAAATCCTGCCTGCAATTGCGCCCAAGATGTGAGCGAGGCCTTGCCTTCGAGGTTCAGTCCGAAGACTGTTGCGCCGTTCGAGTTGTAGCGTTCTTCCACACGTGCGCCGTCTATCACCACGTCGTCGGCAAGTTTTCGCGTGGCAAACATGTTGTTCAGTCGCGTGTAGAAACCTTCAATGAGCAGGTTGGTTTGCACCGTTCCGAAGCTTTTGTAGAGGTCGGCCGATGCACTGAAGCTGTGCGAGCGTTCTTCTTTGAGTCCTTTGGCCAGTGCAATCTTCACGCGTTCGCCATCTGCAATTTTGGTGTGCAGGTCTTCGTCGAAGGCCTGTGGCGCGCGGAAACCGCCGGCATACGTCAGTCGGAAGTTGACGTTGGGCGTGGGATTGTAGCGCAAGTTCACGCGCGGGCTGAATATGATGTGCGAGATGAGGTTGTGCTTATCGAGCCTTCCGCCCAGCAGGAAGCCCCAATGGGCGTTCTTCCACTCGTTTTGGAGGAACACAGAGCTGATGCGCACGCGCTGTTCCAACACGCTGTTGTAACCCAGGGAGCGGTCTCGGATGCGGTCAAAGCTGTATTCTGCGCCAGCGGTCAGCATGGATGGCATGAAAAGCAGTCGGTCGAAGTTGTGCACATACTGCGCGCCGGCGATGTAATTGATGTTATGTGTAACGTTGTAAGCGCGCTGTGCCTTGTCGTAAGCCTGCGCATTGGCCAGCGTTTGCTGTTGGTCGGCAGGCAGCTTTGCCGCGTCTTCTTCGCTCATGTCAAGGCTAAGTCCCAGCTTATAGGCTTCGTTCATGGCCTTTTGCCCTTCTGCGGCGCTGGCCAGTTCGCCCAAACCGCCATAGTAACTTTTTCGGTCAACGTTCTGAAACGAGGCATAAGCGCTGAAATGTCCCGTCCCCGAGGGGTTGAAAAGGTCGTAAGAAAGGCTTCCGCCGTTGATGGTATGCTCAATTTGTTCGGCGATGTTGGCCTCGTGGGGCGGCAGGAAAAGGTTGTTTCCACCGCGGCGAAACTCTTTCAGGCCATGATATTTGAGCGATAGTTTCGAATAATCGGTGAGCCTAAGGAAAGTGCTAAGCCCCAGTGTTTTGTTGTCTAGCGTTGGCAAGTCGGTGTATCCGTCGCCATCTCTGTCGTAAGCGGCGCGATGACGGCTTTGTGCATAGAGGTAAAATCCGGCCTTGTTGTTATCCGACACCACCGAAACATTACCCGTTGTGTTGTTGTCGAAGGACGTGGAACCGTTTGTTGCGCCCGTTATGGTGTGGGCCACCTCGGCCGAATTGTCGCTAGGCTCTTTGGTGATGATGTTGATTGTGCCGCCAATGGCCGATGCGCCGAAGAGTGCAGAGCCGCCACCACGAACGATTTCCACACGTTCAACCATGTTGGCAGGTATCTGTTCGAGGCCATAAACGCCTTGTAGGGCGGTGAACACGGGGCGCGAGTCTACCAAAATCTGCGAATAATGGCCGTCTAGGCCGTTAATTCGCACCTGCGAGAAGCCGCAGTTGGTGCAGTTGTCTTCGGTTCTCACGCCGGGTTGGAAGTTCAGTCCTTGCGCCAATGTCGTGGAATGGGTAGACTCGAAAAGCTTCGTGTCCAGAACATTCACGATAACGGGCGACTCGCGCCTAAGCGTTCTGCTTCGGTTTGCCGACACCACCACCTCGTCGAGTGCAATCTCGTCGGGTTCCAGTTCGAAATTCATCTCTCGGGTAAAGTTTCTTTCGGTGTTCACTTCTTCGCGCAGAGCTCGGTATCCGGCCGAACGCACCTCAATTTTCACCTTTCCCAGCGGCAAGTTTCTCAGCAAGAAATTGCCCTCGGCATCGGTTGTTGCGGTGATAACAGTACCCTTAACCAAGACGCTGACATGGGTTAAGGGTCGTTGCGTCTTACTGTCAATGACGCGTCCCCTGATGTTTGCTTCGGTAATTTCTTTCACTTCGCTTTCGGCAAGCATGCTCGTTGGCATGCCTAGCGCAAGTGTTGCGCAGAATGCAAACATCACTTTGAATGCTAGTTGATTTACTGTTTTGTATTTTCTCATTTTCAATTGTGTTATTAAAGGCGTGTTCTGCTACCTTGTGGCTTGGATGCAATTCGCCCCACCGTGCTTTTTATCGCTTAGCATAAGTTTCCAGAGCTCGCCTTTGATTTGTTCGGTGCAAAGTTAAGGAAATGTAGCGAAATGGGCAATACCTAGAAAGGGGGAAAAGAATCCGTAAAGGTGAAAGGGTGAAAAGGTGAAAAAATGGCTAACACCGCGTAAGGGGGAAAGGGTGAAAAGGTGAAAAATGGTTTACGCCAAAAGGGCATTTGGCTTAACTCCTTAACGCGATTATCAGTTCACAAGTTAACAAGTCGACAAGTTAACAAGGTTATTAGCCACACTGCCCATAAGCAATGGGCTTAACTCCTTAACTACTTATCTCCTTAACTCCTCCACTTAACTCCTTAAATCCTAAACTCCTCAAGTTAACTCCCCAACTTATCTCCTCGCCAGCGCATTCCTTTTATCTAACATTCTGCACATTTTTCACCCCCGTTTTTGGGTAAAACAACTCGTGTGAACTGCCATTTTACCCTGCCAAACGTTAAAAATCGGCACATTTTCAGTAGTCTTTTGCATTTCTATAAAAAAAATATTCGCCAGCTTGATGGTTTTAATTAAATTCCACTAACTTTGCATACGTTAGTGCTTCTTTATGTAAGCCCTGTGTCTCGGCATAGATTTTGCATGCAAAAAGAAGAGCATGGCACAACAAATCAATGGTTGCGAGGCAGCCGCCAGCAATCAAACAAAGGCATTATAAC
>CAJPTO010000272.1 GCA_905373605.1 uncultured Prevotella sp. | reverse complement strand
ATTTGTGCCCATATTTAATGATTTCTACCAACTCAATGGTATAGATGAGCGTGGAGTAAGCCGGAACCTGCACGGCAACATTGGAAGGCGCCACCGTTCCGCTGCCTGTTGCAGAGCCGAAGCCCAACTGATAGGGTACATATATGCGCCACTTGGCACCAACGGGCATTTGCTGTAAGGCCGTTTGCAGTCCCGAAACGGTTTTGGGGACCGCTATTTTCGACGCGCTGGCCGTGGTTTTGTCGTCGCTTCCCACGTACGTTTGGTGGAACACCTTTCCTTCAGGGTATCCAGGAGAAGCCTTCAAGCGTCCTTGCAGTATCACGCGCACCGTGTCGTTTTGCATGGCGCGCTCGCTGCCAGACCCCGTTTCAATCACTTGTACGGCCACGTTGTCGGTGTTGTTCTTTACCGCTTCGGGTGCAAGCGACAGGCTTGGCAGCACTTGCCATTGCGTGGCATTGGCTTTTGCCACGTTATACACGCTGTCGAAATACGCTTCGTTGGCGGCTTGCCAGTTGGGAAACTCGTCGGTGGTGTTGTCTGTTTCGCTGCAAGCGTTGAAAGCCAGTGTCAAAAGCGCGGCCGCGGCCATTAGTAAAAAGCTTTTTCTCTTCATTGTTATTGCAATTTTTTGAGCAATGACGTGATGCTCACCTTGTCTTCGATGATATTTTCGAGTTCGTTAATGTTCACGCGCTCTTGTTGCATGGTGTCACGGAAGCGCAAGGTAACGCAGTTGTCGGCAAGTGTGTCGTGGTCAACGGTCACGCAATAAGGCGTTCCGATGGCGTCTTGGCGGCGATAGCGTTTGCCAATGGTGTCTTTCTCATCGTAATGGGTGTTGAACTTGAACTTCAACGCGTTCACTATCTCACGTGCCTTTTCGGGCAATCCGTCTTTTTTCACCAGTGGCAGCACGGCCAACTTCACAGGAGCCAGCGCAGCAGGCAGCTTAAGCACGGTGCGAGTCTCGCCGTTTTCCAGCTTTTCTTCTTCGAAAGCGTGGCACATCACCGAAAGGAACATGCGGTCTACGCCGATACTGGTCTCAATGACGTAGGGCGTGTAGCTCTCGTTGGTTTGAGGGTCGAAGTATTTGATGCTCTTTCCCGAGAATTTCTCGTGTTGCGACAGGTCGAAGTTGGTGCGCGAGTGTATGCCTTCCACCTCTTTGAAACCGAAGGGCATGCGGAACTCGATGTCGGAAGCGGCGTTGGCATAGTGAGCCAGCTTCTCGTGGTCGTGGAAACGATAGTTTTCTGCGCCAAATCCCAGTGTCTGATGCCATTTCATGCGCGTTTCCTTCCACGTGCGGAACCAATCAAGCTCCGTGCCGGGAGTAACGAAGAACTGCATTTCCATCTGCTCAAACTCGCGCATGCGGAAGATAAACTGGCGTGCAACAATTTCGTTTCTGAACGCCTTTCCTATCTGTGCGATGCCGAAAGGCACTTTCATTCGGCCCGTTTTTTGCACATTCAGGTAGTTAACGAAGATGCCTTGTGCCGTTTCGGGGCGCAGATATATCTTGTTTGTGGCATCGGATAGCGAACCCATTTCGGTGGAGAACATCAGGTTGAACTGGCGCACGTCGGTCCAATTCTTCGTTCCGCTGATGGGGTCTACAATCTCTTCGTCCACGATAATCTGCTTCAGTTCGTCCAGGTTTGGCCCTTGCATGGCTTGCGCATAGCGTTCGTGCAGGGCATCGCGCTTGGCTTGGTGCTCCAGAACGCGCGGGTTTGTTTGGCGGAACATGGCCTCATCAAACCCCTCGCCGAACTTCTTGGCAGCCTTAGCCACCTCCTTGTCAATCTTTTCCTCGTACTTGGCTATTTGGTCTTCAATGAGCACGTCGGCACGATAGCGTTTCTTAGAGTCGCGGTTGTCGATAAGTGGGTCGTTGAAAGCGTCCACGTGTCCGCTGGCTTTCCAAATGGTAGGGTGCATGAAGATGGCCGAGTCGATGCCCACGATGTTCTCGTGTAGCAGCACCATGCTCTTCCACCAATACTCTTTGATGTTGTTTTTGAGTTCCACGCCGTTCTGTCCGTAGTCGTAAACGGCTCCCAGACCATCGTAAATGTCGCTGCTTGGGAATACGAACCCATATTCTTTGCAGTGCGAAACTATCTTTTTGAAAACGTCTTCTTGTGCCATTGTCTTTTTCTTTTTTACGTATTTGTGGCACAAAGTTACACATTATTTCTGATAGACGGCGAAATGGGGCGTTAAAAACATTGATTTGTATGGACTAAAGGGCGATGTGCAGGGCAGGCACAGCTATAGGTTGCCTCATTTTATTGTCAACTGGTTAAAGTTATAGTCAAAAGGAATTGGATTTGGAAAGTCGTGGGTGCATCACAAGCAAACAAACATTCCTCACGCGGAGGTAAAGGAGGACGCGGAGGCTAGGTTTAGATGAGGGAGGGAATTGAGAGCTGTGTTCCAAGAACGCGGAGGACTTTTTTAAAAATCGCTTAGCACTTCTTGTATTGCTCGGAACAACAAGCTCCGTTCCATCGAAGCGTAGCGTTCTCCTTTGTTTCTATAAACCAGCTGAAGCCTTCGCGCTTTCCTTTCCCTATTAACGCTATATCATGCACGTGTTGCATTTCTCTAAGAGTAGTTTCCCAAAAGCAATTTTGTTTGACTATAAAAGGAAATTATAGCCGACAAGAAATGGTTTTAGAGATTGCACGCTGGCTGGCGTTTGGGGTTAATTCTCACGCAGAGGCGCAGAGGACACAGAGCCTTGATTTTGTACGAGTGGTACGGATAAGACGCTATGCTTAGAGAACGCGGAGAAAGGATACCTTAACTTTTTTGTTCCCAGATGGAACATGCCCCTCCTCTCACCGCGGTAGTTGGCATAATCACGGGTTCTTAACCCGAACTGGCGTAAGTGCTGTAACTCTATTCCAAGTTCAATTCTTTTTGACTGTAACTCATCAACTAGTTAACTTGTCAACTAGTCCAGAAAGACATAAGTCTTTAGTCTTTTCCTTTAAGTTGTGACAATTCTGCTTTCCCGTTTTTTTTATTTACGTTTCTTTACAAAATATAGTCCTGTCCGCTTCCCGTTCTAGAAAGATTTGAGGGAATTAAGCCTCAAAAAGCATGCGTTTTACTTGCTCCCGAACGTCCTTTCTGTTGAAAGGGTGAGGGTACGTGCGGCATTTTGCCGCTTTTTGCTTCTCTAGATTGTCCCTTTCAACTGCTTTCAGCTTCTGTCTTTTTGTGCCTTTTGCATGCGTTTTTCAACATTTAAGGCGCATTTGCATCCACTTCAGCCTCGATCTTGTCGCTTACACAAGTCCTTAAAAGCGTGCATGTAACCCGTTTTTCTTTCGCAATCCAGCAAAATGCGGCATTTAGCAACGCTTTTTCTATGAGAAAGCCGAGCTTTTTCATGCATATAGCAAGGCTTTTTCATGCATATTGCACAGCTAAGTGACCCACTTTGCATCACGTTTTGCCGTAAATAGCAGCTAAAATCAGCAAAATGGCCTGTTTCCAAGTGCGTAAGTCGATTTGCCTTCTTCGTGTTCACCTCGCGCGAGAATGGATTATTTGCGGCAGGATGGGCGGTTGGTGATGTGCGAAGCCACTCACAATGTTAAAATTTGGTATAAATATTTTACACTTTATGCTTGAGGCCTCTCAAGCCACGCCTGCGTTTTGATGATAAGTTTTGTAAGGCTTGTTTATTATCCCGAGCAGGGTTGATATTGGCTTTGACAAC
>CAJPTO010000271.1 GCA_905373605.1 uncultured Prevotella sp. | reverse complement strand
GCCTTTCGGTGCTTCGCGGCCCGAGATAAAGGCGGCAACAGGCTTTGTGACGTGTGCCTTGATGTATTCGGCAGCGCGTTCTTCGGCATCTCCGCCAATCTCTCCGATGATGGCGATGCTGTCTGTTTCGGGGTCGTTCTCAAACATTTCGAGCAAGTCTTGGAAGTAAAGTCCCACGATAGGGTCGCCCCCGACACCCACGGCAGTGCTTTGTCCCATGCCGTTTTGGGTGAGGTTGTACACCACTTCGTAGGTAAGCGTTCCGCTTCGGCTGATAACGCCCGTTCCGCCTTTCTTGAAAATGTTGGTGGGCATGATGCCAACCATGCTCTCTTCGGGCGAGATAAGGCCGGGACAGTTAGGGCCGATGAGCTTTGCACCCTTTTGTCGGATGTAGTTATAAGCCTGAACCACGTCTAATGTGGGCACGCCCTCGGTGATGCAGATGATGAGTTGTATGCCAGCATCGGCGGCTTCCATCATCGCATCCTTAGCGAACGCGGCGGGAACGAAGATGACAGAGGTGTTGGCTTGCGTTGCTTCAACGGCATCGCGCACGGTATTGAACACCGGTATGCCGCTCACCTCTTGCCCAGCCTTGCCAGGCGAGGTTCCTCCAACGACGTTAGTGCCATAGGCTTTCATCTTTGTGGCGTGGAAACCACCATCGCGGCCCGTGATACCTTGCACGATGAGCCTTGTATTTTTGTTGATTAGAATACTCATTTCAGTTGTTTTTAGTTGTTGATTGTATTATTCGCTACTGGTTTTGTTACGCGCTTTGAAAGTGTTTTTTTGTGTTTGTGCGGCCAGCATTTAGTAACCGGCGGCAGCAACAGCTTTCTTTCCAGCTTCGGCCATTGTTTCTGCCACGATGAATTTGGTGTCTTTCAGCAGTTCGCGACCTTCTTTCTCGTTGGTACCCGTAAGGCGAATAACGATGGGCATGTCGGTTTTCAGCTCCTTAAACGCCTCGATAAGCCCTTGTGCCACGTCGTCGCAGCGGGTAATGCCACCAAAAATGTTGATGAGCACCACGCGCACATGCTTGTCGGCGAGCAGCAGTTTCATGGCTTCCACAATCTTTTGTGGGTTAGAGCTGCCGCCGATGTCGAGGAAGTTAGCCGGATTTCCTCCGTAGAGTTTAATCATGTCCATGGTGGCCATTGCCAGTCCAGCGCCGTTAACCATGCATCCAATCTCGCCTCCGAGGTTCACATAGCTAAATCCCTTGTCCTTAGCTTCCTGCTCTTTCTTCTCGTCGGGTGTGGGTTCGAACATCGCGAAGATGTCGGGATGACGATAAAGGGCGTTGTTGTCGAAGGTCATCTTAGCGTCGATGGCCTTAAGTTGCCCTTCTTTCGTCAGCACCAGCGGGTTGATTTCGGCCAGCGAAGCATCTTTTTCCACGAAAAGCTTATACAGCTTTTGGAACAAAGGCACGGCTTGTTTCACCTGCGCCATGTCGTCGAAGAGCTTGAAAGCAGCTTCGCGCGCCTTGAAATCGGCGAGCCCGATAGCAGGATCGATGGCAATCTTGAAGATTTTCTCGGGCGTTTCTTTCGCCACGGCCTCGATGTCCATACCCCCTTCGCGGCTCAACATAAGGATGGCACCCTTCGACTTGCGGTCGATGACGATGCTCACATAATACTCTGCGGCGATGTTCACGGCCTCTCCCACCAGTATTCGGTCTACGGTGAAGCCCTTAATGTCCATCCCGAGGATGTTTGTTGCGTGTTGAAGCACTTCGGCTTCGTTGCTGGCAAGCTTCACACCGCCGGCCTTTCCGCGTCCTCCGGTGTGCACTTGCGCCTTTACCACGCATCGTTCAGTGCCCAGTTTCTTGAAAGCTTCTACCGCCTCTTGTGGCGTTTTGCATAGAATGCTGTTGTCTACTGGCACGCCATAACTTGCAAAAATACCTTTTGCCTGATATTCATGAACTTTCATAGTTTGATAATTAAATTATTTGAGAATGAGTTCTAAGTGCAAATTTAGTTTTTTTGTGTTAACCCACAGCGTTGTTTATGGGTGTAATTTTCGGAATAATGATTTTTTAACAAACGTGGGTTTTGCTTGCTTCATGACATTGTTTTGCCATTTGGGGCGTTGTGCTTGTCGTGTTTCGCGCTAAGCGTGCTTGTCGTTTACAAGTTGAAAGGCAATCGCGCGTTGCGGCGAACAAGATGGCATCTGTCGGCGGAGCTTTGCCAATGTGTAGCGCAACAGGTTTTCAGTTTAGCATGAGGTTCATTTCAGCCGTTTCGTTTCCGAAGATGAAGTCGGCCAACTGTTCTATGCGCAATCGTGTGGCGTTTGCGTCTGGCTCATCGGTTTTCCTCACCTTTCCCCCGCCAATGATGTAGTAGGCGTTGTTCATGGGTATGTCATGGTCGTCTTCCACGCGTATCACCGTTTGCGTTTCGGGGTGTTGTTGCAGGTAAAGTTGCAGTGCTCGCTTGGCGTTTATCACGCGAATCATCCCTTGTACGTTGGTTGTGGGGCGTTGATATTGGCGGCCTTGCTGCCTAATTTCCTCCTTTGCCACATCGAAAGCCTCGGCATCGTGCAGCAAGATGCAGTTTTTGGTGCGTTGCCAGCTGTCGTATTCGGCGAAGTCCATCTGCTCAACACCTTCGGGAGGCGGCGTGCAGACAATCTGTTTGGCATATCCGCACTTGCCATACCAGCCGAAAAGCCATTCTTCGGCAGGGATGAGTGCGGCAAAAACAACGTCCTTATAATATAGGTCGAAGTGAGCTTGCCGCATCAAGTTGTCGGCAACGCCCTGCTGTCGGTAGTCGGGATGTGTGCTAACGCCGCTGATGTAGGCCGTCCGTACCACTTGTTCGTGGTACAACAAGGCGTACGGCAGTGTTTGTAAAGCAGCCACCACGCTGTTGTCCATTTGGCAAACGATGTTGTATTTGGGCTTGAACACGCGCGAGAAGTAAAGGTCCATGAAGTCGTCCGAGTCGTTGAACACCAGCTTCCACAGCGCGCGAGTTTCTTCCTTGATGCGGTCAACGTCTTCAAATAGCGCAAGGGGGTGTTTTTCCATCACCGAGTTTTTCTCCAAAAGGATGTCGGGTTTGTACGATTCTTTTGCCCTTCTCAGCCCTTCATCGCCCATGTCCTCTTCGCGGTTGATGTAGAAATACTGCTCCGGCAGGTGCTTCACAAACTCCTGGTTGATGATGCTGAACGCCCCTTCGTAGTTCACATCGGCCTTTTCCACGCACACATCGAATGTTGTTTGGTTGATGGGGCACCCGAAAGTAAAAGCCACAAGCTGTTCATCCACCCAAATTGTTCCGCCTGTTAGGCCCAATCGTTCCCATCGGTTGAAAGCGCGTGTCATCGAACGCAGCTCCCCCGACAGGCCTTCGTCAAGGTCTTGTTCGTCGTTATCGTCTTTCGAAACGCTTCGCCATTGCTTTTCCAAGGCCAAGCATTGCGGGATGAGGTCGGGTGTTAACTCCTTATATATATATTGTGGATAAAGGCTCTTAAACTTATTGATGTGGTTTCGTTTGCTTTGCAGTTTCTTTCCCGAGAGGTTGATGAGCTTTTCGCGGGTATAGATATAGTCGGCGTAGTCTCTGTTTGGCTTAATCTCGAACGTGTCGGGGAAGCGCAATTCGATGAGGTCGCGCATGTAGTTGCACACGCCCATCAACAGGAAGGGATGGCCCATTGCGATGGAATCGTCGCGAATGGCCTTAATCACATTGATGGAACACTCGTCGCAAGGTTTCACC
>CAJPTO010000270.1 GCA_905373605.1 uncultured Prevotella sp. | reverse complement strand
CCCCTTGGAGAGGGGCTGGGGGTGAGGCCGAGAGAGGCAGGAAGTGAGGTCAAGAAGCGGTGGAAGTGAGGTCAAGAAGCGGTGGAAGTGAAGCCGAGAAGTGATGGAAGTGAGGTCAAGATGGGCTGTGGGTGAGGCAAAAAGACAAGTTACATTTATGAAACAGAAAAACATCATACTAGGCGCGCGGTTGATGAGCATGCTCTTCACGCCGTTTTATCTGCCCATCGTGGGTTTGATAGCGTTGTTCACTTTTAGCTACATGTCCAAATTCCCATGGGACTACAAGCTGGAAGTGCTACTTTTGGTGTACATATCCACGATATTCATCCCCACGATACTCATCCACCTGTATCGCCGTTACCAAGGCTGGAGCCTCATCGAACTAGGGCATCGCGAGCGTCGCATGGTGCCTTATGTCATTTCCATCTTGTGTTACTTCGGCTGTTACTACGTCATGGCAGTGTTACAGATACCCCGTTTCATGGCCCGCATCTTGGTGGCGGCCCTCGTAGTGCAAGTGGTATGCGCGCTCATCAACGTATGGTGGAAGATTTCCACCCACTCGGCCGCCATCGGGGGCGTAGCAGGAGCCATCATGGCCTTTGCTTTTCTGTTCTCGTTCAACCCCGTGTGGTGGCTCTGTTTGGTGTTCATCGTGGGCGGAATGGTGGGTACCAGCCGCATGATTCTTCGCCAACACTCGCTTTGGCAGGTGGTGGCAGGGTTTCTTGTGGGCATGGTTTGCGCGTTTGTGGTGGTGTAAACAATGCACATCAAACAAATTATCACAAAAAAAGTAAGCACTTCGCCCCACAATCCAAGGGGGAAACGAGAGTGCTTAGCCAATTAACATAGATGTTCAACAATTAAAATAACGAATTAAAAACAAGCTAATCCCACTGGTACTGTATACGAGCAGCAAGACATTTCACTCCCCTCTCCCCTTGGAGAGGGGTCGGGGGTGAGGCTGTTTGTGGGTGGGTACGTGGTTGGATGAAGCTATTATTTTGTATAATATGACCCCATCAGTAAGCATTATCATGGGCAGCACCAGCGACCTGCCCGTTATGGAAAAGGCATGTAAGCTGCTAAACGACTTGAAAGTGCCTTTCGAAGTGAACGCACTCAGTGCACATCGCACGCCCGATGCCGTGGAAGCCTTTGCCAAAGGCGCAAAGGCTCGCGGCGTTAAGGTTATCATCGCCGCCGCAGGAATGGCTGCTGCCCTGCCTGGTGTTGTGGCAGCGTCCACCACTTTGCCTGTTATCGGCGTGCCAATAAAAGGTATGCTCGATGGTCTTGATGCGCTTTTGTCCATTGTCCAGATGCCCCCAGGCATCCCCGTTGCCACCGTTGGCGTTAACGGTGCCATGAATGCGGCTATTCTTGCCGTGCAAATGCTGGCCTTGACGGATGAAGATGTGGCGCAACGACTGGCACAATACAAGTCTTCTCTGGGAGAAAAGATTACCAAAGCCAACGCAGAACTGGCCGAAGTGAAGTATGCGTTTAAGACGAATTGAGGGGAAAGGATGACGAGTTTCTAATGAGAAGTTTAGGCGTTAAGAAGTTAAGGCGCTAAGCCAAAGGCATTACAGCTTTGGTTGGAGAGGTCGGACAAGTCAGACAAGTCGGACAAGTACGAGCTAACAACTTGACCTAAACCTTTATCTTAGCAACAAAACAACAAAGCATATCACTCCCCTCTCCCCTTGGAGAGG
Source organism: uncultured Prevotella sp. (assembly GCA_905373605.1). GTDB lineage: Bacteria > Bacteroidota > Bacteroidia > Bacteroidales > Bacteroidaceae > Prevotella. The sequence goes on along the minus strand of CAJPTO010000270.1, from coordinate 2,045 downwards.
GGCAGGGGGTGAGGCTATTCTCAACTTTTAACAAACGATGAACGAACAAGATAACAACCATACTTCGCCCAATAGCGGGGGACAAGAGGCAAGCCAACTGAATACAGCTGGCATCGACATCTTCAACCTGCAACGCCGAAATGCATCGGTGACTACGGTTGGAAGCGTGCTGATGGGCGGAAATAATCCCGTGCGTGTGCAGTCGATGACAACTACAGACACCAACGACACCGACGCTAGCGCAGCACAAGCCGAGCGCATCATACAAGCAGGCGGCGAATTGGTGCGACTTACCACGCAAGGGAAACGCGAAGCCGAGAACCTACGCAACATCAATGCGGCTCTCAGGCAGAAAGGATACGACACTCCGCTTGTGGCCGACGTGCATTTCAATGCGAATGTGGCCGATGTGGCCGCGCTGTATGCCGAGAAGGTGCGCATCAACCCCGGAAATTATGTAGACCCAGGCCGCACTTTCAAGCAATTGGAATACACCGATGCCGAATATGCCGAAGAGATTAAGAAGATAGACGCGCGCTTTGTGCCTTTCCTCAACATCTGCCGCGAAAACAATACGGCCGTTCGCATCGGTGTGAACCACGGTTCGCTCTCTGATCGCATCATGAGTCGCTATGGCGACACGCCTGCAGGCATCGTTGAGAGCTGCATGGAGTTTCTGCGCATCTGCAAACGCGAGGCGTTCAACAACGTGGTTATCTCCATTAAGGCCTCAAATACGGTGGTGATGGTGCAGTCGGTGCGCCTCTTGGTGCAACAGATGCTGCTCGAGGGCATGAATTATCCGCTGCATCTCGGCGTTACCGAGGCTGGCGAGGGCGAAGATGGCCGCATAAAAAGTGCCGTTGGCATAGGAACACTGTTGGCAGACGGCATCGGCGACACCATTCGCGTGTCGCTTAGCGAAGACCCGGAGGAAGAAATACCCGTGGCTCGCGCACTTGTAGACTATGTTTCGGCCCGCACCCCGCACCTTCCCATACCGGCTGTGGTGGCAAACGAATTTAATTACACCGCTCCCGAACGCCGACCGACACGTCCCGTGGCCAACATCGGCGGCGAAAACGTGCCGGTTGTGATTAGCAATCGCGCGGATAAGGACAAGGTTCACGTGGTGGCAAACGCCGATCAAACGCCCGATTACCTCTATATCGGCCGTCATCTGCCCGAGAAGTTGTCGAAAAACCGCCGTTACATCATGGATTATGATGCCTACATGCAGCTCTCTAGCACCAATCCGCAGGCCATCGGGCAGGTTTATCCCATCTTTCCGTACAACGCCGTGCCATTCATACCGCTGGTTCAAGCTGATGTGAAGTTCCTTGTGCTGCAATACGGGGCTAACAGCGACGAATACTTGGCTTGTCTTCGCCATCACCCCGAGATTGTGGTGGTTTGCATGAGCACGCATAAGAATAAGGTGGGCGACCAGCGCGCACTGGTTCACGAATTGTGGGCGGCAGGCATCAACAACCCTGTTGTGTTCGCGCAGATGTACCGACACGCAGCCGCAGAAAAGGAATTGTTCCAGCTGAAAGCGGCTGCCGACATGGGTCCGCTGATGATTGACGGGCTGACAGACGGCATCTGGCTGATGAACGACGGCGACTTGTCCGACGAAGAGGTGGACGCAACGGCCTTCGGCATATTGCAAGCCGCCCGACTTCGCACCACAAAGACCGAATATATCAGCTGTCCGGGCTGCGGTCGCACGCTTTACGACCTGCGAACAACCATCGCTCGCATTCGCGAAGCCACCAAACACATGAAGGGATTGAAGATTGGCATCATGGGTTGCATCGTTAACGGACCAGGCGAAATGGCCGATGCCGACTTCGGATATGTGGGCGCAGGCCCCGGAAAGGTGTCGCTTTACCGCAAGAAAGAATGCGTTGAGCGCAACATAGACGAGAAAGATGCGGTGGAACACTTGCTAAAGCTGATTGAAAACGACACCACAAACGGCCTCACCCCCAACCCCTCTCCAAGGGGAGAGGGGAGTGATTAGCCTTGCTACTTTGGTGGTG
>CAJPTO010000269.1 GCA_905373605.1 uncultured Prevotella sp. | reverse complement strand
TATCTCGAAGAACTCATCACCAAATACCCCATCGATTCTATCGAAGATGGATTGGATGAGAACGACTGGGACAACTGGGTTAAGCTCACAGAAGCTATCGGCGACCGCTGTCAACTCGTTGGCGACGACCTCTTTGTTACCAATGTGAAGTTCCTTGAAAAGGGTATCAAGATGGGTGCTGCCAACTCTATCCTCATCAAGGTGAACCAAATTGGCTCGCTCACCGAAACACTCGAGGCCATCGAAATGGCTCATCGTGCTGGTTACACCACGGTTACTTCGCACCGTTCGGGCGAAACAGAAGACACAACCATCGCCGACATCGCCGTTGCCACCAACTCTGGACAGATTAAGACTGGTTCGTTGAGCCGTACCGACCGTATGGCTAAGTACAACCAACTTATCCGTATCGAGGAACAACTGTGCTGCTCTGCACGTTATGGCTACGAAAGACTGAAGAAGCAATAAACCAATTGCAAGTTTTTTTTCATTGGGTGTTGCCACTTAGGCCGAAAAGCCTAAAGCGCGGCACCACTTTTGTTAAAATTTAAAGTTGATGGGGCGGCCTAAAGCAGGTCGCCCCTTTTTTTAAAAGCCCACCTGCAACTCCAATTAGCCACACGAACAGCCCCAATCGGCCTCACCCGCAGCTCCTCTCCAAGGGGAGAGGGGAGTGGTATGCAATGCTCCTTCACGCATTATTCCTATCTGTAACATCAGTCGCATGGGGTTAATACCCTTATAAAAATAAGGCATTTAACTCCCCTCTCCCCTTGGAGAGGGGCTGTGGGTGAGGCTGAGGGTGGCTGTAGGTGAGGCTTCTTATTACTTATAGAAGATTTTATGTTCTCAAAATTTCATTTCCTCAGAAGCTTAACGCTTGCTCTTTTCGCCCTCTTTGCCTTTACGGGCATGGCGCAAAAAGACGTTTACGCCTTTAAGGTGAAAGATGCCAACGGCCGAATGGTGTCGTTGTCGAAGTATCGCGGCAAGGTGTTGCTCATCGTCAACACAGCAACACAATGCGGATTTACGCCACAATACAAGGCTTTGCAGGCCCTTTACGAAAAGTATCACGACAAAGGCCTGGTGATATTAGACTTTCCCTGTAACCAGTTTCGTGGGCAAGCACCTGGCACGGCCAAGGAGATACGCCAGTTTTGCGAGGCCAATTACGGCGTAACCTTTCCTCAATTCGCCAAGATAGACGTGAACGGAAAGAACGCCATCCCGCTTTATCGTTACCTCAAACGCAAGCAACCTTTCTTTGGTTACTTGATGAGCGACTCTACACAACGTGCCGAATTCGAACGCATACCAAAGGATGTGCCAATGAATGTGGAGTACGACATACAATGGAACTTCACCAAGTTCATCGTAGACCGCACGGGAAAGGTGGTGAAACGCATCGAGCCCAAAGACACAATGGCGTATTTGGAGGAAGAAGTGGCCAAAGTTATCGGCAACTAAGCGTCTGCCATTAATCTAAATCGGCCTAACCGCCCCTTGTTTAGCAGGGGCGATTAGGCCGATGTTCCTTTGAGGTCCAGGCTCAAAACCTTATCCAATCATCCGTTTCATGTCTTCTTCAACGGTGGTTATGCCGCCAAGTCCGAACTGCTCCACCAGCACTTTGAGTACGCCGGGCGAAACAAAGGCTGGCAATGTGGGCCCAATGTGGATGTTCTTGATGCCAAGCGACAGCAAGGCAAGCAACACAATAACGGCCTTTTGCTCGTACCAGGCGATGTTAAAGGCCAGTGGCAGGTCGTTGATGTCGGCCGCTCCGAATATCTCTTTCAGCTTTAATGCCACCACTGCCCACGTGTAAGAGTCGTTGCATTGGCCTGCATCCAGCACGCGAGGAATGCCATTGATGTCGCCAAGGTTTAGTTTGTTGTACTTAAACTTGGCACAACCCGAGGTGAGAATTACAACATCGTGCGGCAATTGCTGAGCAAACTCCGTGTAATAATTGCGACTGCGCATGCGGCCATCGCATCCGCCCATCACCACAAACTTGCGAATGGCACCGCTTTTCACCGCATCTACAATCTTATCGGCCTGTGCGAACACCTGATTGTGGGCGAAACCGCCTACAATCTCGCCGCTCTCTATCTCTGTTGGTGCTTCGCATGTTTTGGCTAAAGCTATCACTTCCGAGAAATCCTTATGCCCATTGGCATCCTCTTCAATATGTTTCCAGCCGGGGAAACCCGTAGAGTTCATCGTGAACACGCGGTCTTTGTAGTTAGCTTTCGGTGAAGGCGGCACGATACAGTTGGTAGTAAACACGATGGGGCCGTTAAATGTGCTGAACTCTTCTTTTTGTTTCCACCACGCATTGCCGTAGTTGCCCACGAGGTGCTTATACTTTTTCAACTCAGGGTAATAGTGAGCGGGCAACATTTCGCCGTGTGTGTACACGTCAACGCCCGTTCCTTCGGTTTGTTTCAGCAAGTCTTCGATGTCGTGCAAGTCGTGTCCCGAAATCAGAATGCCAGGATTTTTGCCCACGCCGATGTTCACTTTGGTTACTTCGGGATGGCCATACGATGTGGAATTGGCCTTATCCAGTAGAGCCATTGCGTTAACGCCCCATTTACCCGTTGCGAGAACACAATTCAAAAGCTCGTCCATTGTGGCGTTGGGATTGGCGATAATGGCCAGTGCATCGCCCATAAAGTCGGTTATTGTGGTGTCTGTATAGCCCAAGCGCGATGCATGTTCGTAGTAAGCGGCCATCCCTTTAAGTCCTAGCACGGTTAATTCTTTAAGCGAACGCTGGTCTTCGTCTTCGTTGCGCAACACACTTTCCTTGATGCTTTGCGCATCGTAGTCGGCCTTTTCGCCACCCCAAATAATTTCGTGATAGTTCGGTAGTTCCACGTTATGTGCCTTGGCGATGTCCAGCAATTGCTTTTTAAGGGCGATACCCTTGTCCACTCGCTTCAGAATGCTCGCATCGTCGAAGTTGGCATTGGTGATGCAAGCAAACAAGGCATCAACAAAATAAGTGTCAACGCCTGCCACACTCTCTGCACCCGCTTTGCGAATGGCCCTGTCGATGGTGGCAACGCCACGCACCACGCCTAGCAATAGGTCTTGATAATTGGATGTTGAGGCTTCTTTTCCGCATACTCCCTTAACGGTGCAACCCGTTCCCTTGGCTGTTTCCTGACATTGGAAACAAAACATTTTATTCTCCATCTTGTTTCTTTTTTGTATGTTACATTTTTTATTTGCATGCAAAGATACGCGGAGAAGTACCTAGTAAAGGGTAACAAATGTGTCCAACGACAGGTTAATGTTGGTTAAAGATACCTATATGTAGGTATATTTCTGTTGAAAAATAGTTTATCTTTCGACAGAAGTACATGTTCGAATAGACAAAGAACATGTGTTTTGACGGATAGTCATGTACTTTCGACAGAAGGACAGAAGTACATGTTGTTGATTGCAAGTTGATTTGTTACACCTGTTCGGGATAAGACGCAACGTCTTTTGTGCATGGTTTCATCGTAAAGAGGGGCGATTAGGCCAATAAACACCAAGCAGTTGGCATGCTATATCTCCCCTTTCGTTAGGCTAGATTGTGCAAAGGGTAACTTAAGACGTGTTTGTTCCCGGTGCGATGTGCTTCACTTCGCGGGTGTCTGGCATATGCCGTACACGTGTACGGCATAAGGCAGACACGTGTACGGCATAAGGCAGACACGTGTACGGCATATGCCGGACGCCCGTATAGCGTGCATTATATGATGACGTA
>CAJPTO010000268.1 GCA_905373605.1 uncultured Prevotella sp. | reverse complement strand
AATATATACAGGTGCGTTGTAAGGCTGATTTGAAAAAGACACACAACGTTCTTTGTTGCATTCTTTTTGTACCGCTTTGATGCCTAGCAGCCCTTATCCGGCATTTCGCATTTGCCCTTTCAGTTGCCTTGTGTGTCTTTTTCAAATCAGCCTTACAACGCACCTGTATATATTTAATCAACGCCTCCCAGATGAAATGTTGCAACTTGGTCATGCTCTTTTTGTTGCTTGCCCTAACGGTTTGGGGGCAAGACATGCAGCTATGCCTGCTGGGAAATGAAGTGGGAAGGCACGACTTTTTTGCCTTTTTTGTTTATCGGCGGCATCAAAAGCGTCAAATGGTGCGGTATCGGCTTGCTGTGGAAAGCGACTATCGGAGGAAAAGAGTAGAACATGTTCTGCATTTTTTCAATGACCTGAATAGCAAGGTGCCCAATAACTCGGGCATAACGGATGAAGAGATTGCCGACATCGACACGCCAACCACTGACGAGGATCATCCCGCCGCGCCGTTTACCGAAGAAAATGTGTGTCATGGCAACGAACACAACGATGAAAACGTTTAGCAAGAGCTGTGACAGCAACAGCCTAACGCCGGCTTTACTCCCGATGAACACGCCACACGTGCGCTAGACGAACAGCTTATCAGCAGGGCAGTGGCCATTGTGGAGGATAATTTGCAGGATGCCGACTTCACCGTTGAGTCACTTGCCGCTACGATGGGGATGAACCGCGTTTCGCTTTGGCGCAAAATACAAACGGTAACGGGCAAAGGTCCGGCCGACTTTATCCGCATCATAAGGTTGAAGCGCGGTAAGCAGTTGCTTGATGATACGCAAATGCACGTTTCCGAAATTGCTTACGCCGTGGGTTTCAACACTGTGAAGCGCTTTACCGAAAACTTTAAGGCCGAATATGGCATGACTCCCACGCAATATCGACAAAGGGAGATTTTTTTGGGATGTTAAGGAGTCTTTTTTTGAGGAGTAAGGAGTTTTTTGAGGAGTAAGGAGTTTTTTTTGAGAAGTTAAGGAGTTAAGACAATTGCTTTGTGGTTAAGATTGTGGTTATCGGCTAGGCTTTCCTATTCGTGGAATGCAGGCGTTGACTTGGCACTGTTTCACAATCGCATTGAGCTTATCCTTGACGCTTACTACAAACGAACCGACAACATGCTTGTCATCGCCCCGCTGCCTTCGTATGCAAGCAGCATTATCGGCGCACCTTGGGTGAACGTTGGTGGCATGCAGAACAAGGGATTTGAGATAACGCTCAACACAGTGAACGTGTCTAAGAAAGACCTGACGTGGAAAAGCGGCCTCACTTTCTCACTCAACCGCAACAAAGTAACCGACCTTTACACCGCCACTTCGGGCTTACAAGGCAACATCGACAACGTAACTTACACCTATACGCAAGTGGGTGGCCCCGTAGGTCAGTTCTATGGCTATAAGGTTAAGGGCATGTTCAGCAACGAAGACGACTTCTATCTCAAGGATAAGAATGGCGATTATCTGCTTGATGCCAACGGAAACCGCAAGTTTGTGGCCCTGCCTACAGGCATGAGTGTTAAGGAAGGCGAGGTGTGGTATGGCGATTACATCTGGGAAGACCTTAACGGGGATGGCGTAATTGACGAGAAAGACCGAACCAACATCGGCAATCCGCTGCCCAAGTTCACGTTCGGACTGAACAATAGCGTGACATGGAAGAACTTCGACCTCAATGTTTTCATCAGCGGTTCGGTGGGAAACAGGGTGTATAACTACCTGGATCAAGAAACGGCCAACCCCATTAACTGGTCGGGAGTGATGCGGAAGGTGCAGCATTATGCGTGTGTAGAGAAGATAGACCCCAACGGCGAGCGCACCATTGGCAACATGCATTTCAGAATGCAAACTATGCCGACCTCACTATCAGCGACGTTAAGCTCAATGGGGGCGTTAATTCGTGGAGTGCGCTTTTCGCAACTAACGAACAATTGCAGCAATATGAGCATGCAGACACGCTTCGGCGCAACGCCACTTTCCTTACTCCTGGCTCGTTTTATCCGTATATCAACATCGCTGGCGGTGGTTATACCTACAAAGGTTCGGATGCTCGCAACAAGAAAGGGGCAATAGGCGGTCCTAACGATGACAACGAGGGTAAGGTTGAGTCGATGAACTCGCCCTTAAACATGTACATCTTGCGACTGGCTGATGTGTATCTCACTTATGCCGAGGCTTGTTTGGGCAATGATGCTTCGCTCAACAGCGGCGATGGACTGGAATATTTCAATAAAGTGCGCGACAGGGCGAAGGTGGCTCGCAAGGCTAGCATCACGCTCGACGACATTATTAAGGAGCGGCGTTGTGAATTTGGCATGGAATATGTCAATTGGTACGAGTTCACCACGTGGTATAAATGGCAACCGCGCAAGATGCTTCGATACATGAACAATCAAGAACGCGGCACATATTACACTAACCTCACCAAGAATGCGCAAGGCGACATCGTATTTGTTAAGGAAGATGGTAAGGAAGTGAAGCCTGATGTGGTTATCGAAGTGACTCATAACAACGTGATGCTGCCTTATCCCGAAAGCGATGTCATCAGTAACCCCATGCTTAGACAAGAACCGCAGGGGTATTATTAGTAGAAAGTAGTAAGGAGGAAGTAGTAAGGAGGAAGTAGAAAGGAGTAAGTAATAAGGAGTAAGGAGTAAGTAGTAAGTAGTAAGCGGTAAGTAATAAGGAGTAAGAGGTAAGGAGTAAAGGAAATAAGGAGTAAAGGAGTAAAGCCAAATGCATTGCGGCGTCAGCCATTTTTTCACCTTTTCACCTTTTCACCTTTAGGCGTTAAGCCAAATGCTTTGTTTCAAAGTGGCTAACAGACTTGTCAACTCGTCAACTTGCCAACTCGAAAACTAAAAACCTTATCAACTCACAAACTCCCAAAACTCAAAAACTCAAAACCTCATAAACTCAAAAACTTACGACCACATAAACTCACAAGTCAATGAAAGCAAAAGACATAAAACCGCTGTTTGCAATGTTATCATGGGTGTGTTGCTTCGCCGTAACACTCATTGCTTGCAGCGACAACGAGGCGCAACCCGTGATAACTTCGGTGCGCGCCACCACGAGTAACGACACATTCACCGATGCCAACCCAGGACAGATGATTGTGATACAAGGCGAGAACCTCGATGGGGCAACGGCGATATACATCAACAACCAGTCTGTTTCGTTCCTGCCCACGTTCAACACCTCCACCCATATCATCGTTACCATACCCGAAAACCTGCCGCTTGTGGGGGCTAACCCCTCCTTGCCTGCCGAGATTAGGGTGGTAACAAGTCGCGGAGAGGCCGTATTTGCCTTTCATGTCAATTCGCCAACGCCTGTTATAACGGTCTACGAACCCGAATATTCCACGGCTGCAGATGGTTCTGTGGGCGTTAAGCCTGGCTCAGAGTTGAACATTGTTGGGCAAAACTTCTACGAAGTGAAGCGTGTTTACCTTTGCGAAGACGAAAAAGCAACCACAGGACAGGAGATGACCTTCACCGTGGCTGCCGATTATTGCAGCATTCGCGCCACCTTGCCCGCTGTATTGCCCCAAAACGGATGGCTTGTGGTGGAATGTTATTCGGGCGAAGCGCGTTATGCCTTCTCTTCGGCTGTGCCAAAGCCCGAGATAACGCACATCTCTTCTCTTCTTCCCATTGCAGGCAGTCGCGTTGTGGTGTATGGGCGCAACCTCAAGTCGGTAACAAGCATCGACATTTGCGGCGAATACACC
>CAJPTO010000267.1 GCA_905373605.1 uncultured Prevotella sp. | reverse complement strand
CTTTGTTTCCAAAGGGAAGATGTACTCTCTCCCTCCGCGTTCTCTAAGCGTTGCGCCTTATACTTTAAGCCGTTGATGGGGCTAATCTCCGTGTCCTCTGCGCCTCTGCGTGAGCCTGATGATGCATCAAAGTGTGTAAGTGCATTCCAAATCTAATTCCTTTTGACAGTAAGTTTGCAAGTTAACAGGTTAACAAGTTGACAAATTGGTGCACGTTAGCCATCTTTTTCCCTTTTCCCCTTTGCTTTTCCCCTCCTTTTCCCTTTCCCCTTTTCCTTCTTTCCATCCTCTTTTACATGCGCAATGCAGATAAAATTTGCTGACGACACGCATTTTTTTGCCACACACCACATATATTAAAAAAAGAAGTGTTATTTTTGCAAATTGTTAGTATTGTTTTGATATAACGACATTAGTGGAGAAAACCATAGACATAGACAACATTCTGAAAAGCAAGATGGGTTCGAGGGCACATCTTGTGCCTAGGCCGTTGGTGGGATGGCTCAAACGCATCGTTCACCAAGACGAAGTGAACGAGTTTCTTTGGGACAACCGCGAACGAGTGGGCGTTGAGTGGCTCGAAGCTTGTGTTAGCTATTTGGACCTGACGCTAAACGTGCGAGGCATTGAAAATTTGCCTGCCAAAGACGATGGCCAGCTTTACACCTTCGTGTCTAACCATCCTTTGGGTGGCATCGACGGCGTGGCCTTGGGCGCAATTGTGGGCCGACATTACGACGGCAACTTCCGCTATCTGGTTAACGACTTGCTGATGAACCTCCCTGGGCTTGCTCCGCTGTGCATACCTATAAACAAAACAGGCAACCAGAGTCGCGCGTTCCCTGCAATGGTTGAAGCCGGGTTTAAGGCACAACAACACATCATGATGTTCCCCGCCGGGCTGTGTAGCCGCCGCACAAAAGGCGAAATACGCGACATACCCTGGACCAAGACCTTCATCGCCAAGAGCGTAGAAACACAACGAGACGTGGTGCCCATTCATTTTGGTGGCAGAAACTCTAATTTTTTCTATCGACTGGCGAACATCTGCAAACGTCTGGGAATAAAATTCAATGTGGCCATGCTCTTCCTTGTCGACGAAATGTACAAGAACCGCCACAAAACGTTTGATGTCACCATCGGCAAACCCATTCCCTGGCAGACATTCGACAAAACCCACACGCCCTTGCAGTGGGCGAAGAAAGTGCAAGACTTGGTGTATCAACTGCCCATTAACACCAAAACCGACGATTAACCCCTAAGCCATAAACCATAACCGAAGGAAGAATGGAAGAAGTGATCATCCAGCCCGTTGACAGGCAACTGCTGAAAGACGAGCTAACGCCCGACAAACAGCTGCGCTTGACGAATAAAAGCAACAACGAAATTTATATCGTTACGGCGCAAGACTCGCCTAATGTGATGCGCGAGATAGGCCGATTGCGCGAAATAGCGTTCCGCAACGCTGGAGGCGGTACGGGAAAAGGCCTAGACATCGATGAGTTTGACACGATGGAGGGCGGATACAAGCAACTCATCGTGTGGAACCCCGATGCTGAAGACATCATCGGGGGATACCGCTTTATATATGGCACGGACTGGAAAATGAACGCAAACGGCCAACCGCTGCTTGCTACCAGCCACATGTTCAAGTTCTCCGAACGCTTCCTAACCGAGTACATGCCTTATACCGTGGAGCTTGGCCGTTCGTTTGTGGCCGTTGAATACCAAAGTATACGCAAGGGGGCAAAGAGTATTTTCGCACTGGACAACCTCTGGGACGGCCTTGGCGCACTGACGGTTATCAACCCAAACCTTAAATATTTCTTCGGCAAGATGACCATGTACCCCTCGTACATCCGCAGAGGGCGCGACATGATACTTTATTTCCTTAAAAAACACTTCGACGACAAAGACAACTTGATTACGCCGATGAAACCGCTTGTCATCGAAACCGACCCCAAGGAACTGGAAGAGCTGTTCTGCAAAATCGACTTTAAGGAGGATTACAAGATACTGAACCACGAAATTCGTGCCTTGGGGTATAACATCCCGCCGTTGGTAAATGCCTACATGGGGCTCAGTCCCACTATGAAGCTTTTCGGTACGGCCATCAACTATGGCTTCGGCGATGTGGAAGAAACGGGAATACTCATCGCCGTAGACGAGATTTTGGAGGAAAAACGCGTGCGGCACATCGACAGCTTCATTGCCGAAAACCGCGAAACGCTGGAACTTACCACGGGACAAAACAAGATTATATATAAGGCGAAGTAGCAATGGCACGCAATGATGCCGCTTTTTGTGGGAGATGTAGCTGGTCCTTGAGCTTACGACAGCGAAAATAGAATGCCTTGCAATGGCATCTATTAGCCCAGAGCACATTGTGGTTGATGAGTTTGTTTCTGCCAAATACTTGTTTGTTTTTTATAAAATCACTACATTTGCAAAAACGAATTAGTACAAATAGGAAGGGGCCTTTATGAGCATCATAAAAAGCGTGGCGCGTTTCTTGGCAAATGCCTATTACGTGTTTGGAAGAGCTTCCAAAGGTAAGTATCATTCAGAGTCGGAAGCGATAAAACAGCTGGAAAAAGAGGTTCTGTATGGCAAATCAAACCGCCGTCAAGATGCAGAAAACCAGATAAACGACAGGCGAAATGTTGCTGTCGATGTATGGAAAAGCTTTAATAAACTTGTAATGGAAAAGGGCTAAGCAGTCTTTTTCTCATCCTTTCTCCTCCTATTTTTTTGCATTGTTGTCTATTCGCTGCTGTGCTTACGCTCTTGTTTGCATTTACTAATCCTATTTTTAGCCAAACCAGATGCTCTTATGAAACTGCTGTTAGAATAAAACAACACGTGCGCAACATGGCGTTAATAAATCCACACATGGAAGTAAAGGAGATTTTTGTTTGTTTATAATGCGCCATGACCTCCAAAACTCCCAACAGCGTTTTTCATGTCATCATGACAGGCGCAGCTTGTGCAGCCACAAGCAATGAAAAAATGTAAAACATTCAGCTTGTTTTTTAACATTGTGAGTGGTTTGCAAATCACCAACCGCCCACTTGGTTGCAAATAATCCACTCTTGCGAGAGTTGGAGCTGAAGAGAGCTTGGCGACTTTCGCACTTGGGACAATGCCATTTTGCCTATTATTACCGCCATTTGCGGCAAAACGTCATGCAAAGTGAGGCATATTGCAATGCTTTTTGCATGAGAAAGCTCGGCTTTTTGCATGAAAAAGCTCGGCTATCTCATACAAATAGCTTTGCTAAATGATGCATTTAGCTCGAAAACGCACGCAAAAACCGCTTGCAGCCACACTTTTAAGGTTTGCTGTAAGCCACTAGGTTGAAGATGTTATACATGGAAATGCGCGTCAACTGATGAAAAACGCACACTAAAGGGACTAAAAAACAGGTAACGATAGCGGATGAATCGACAATCTAGAGAACCAAAATGGTGCAAAATGCCGCATGTTGCTTCCTCGTTTCAATTTGAAGCACATGTGTGAACATGGAAAAAGCACCTTTTTTCACGCTTCATCCCCTCAAAATTTTCTAGAATAGGTAGTAGGGAAGATTATGTTTTGTAAAAGAAAGCAAAAAAAAGAAGTTTTGAAAAAGAACCCCTCTTGACTCTCTCTTACTTTCCACTTACAATTCTAACCCACGGTTTGTTACCTAAGAACACAGCAAAATCTCACACTGTATGATGCTGGTATGCCTTAAGATACGCCAGTTCGGGTTAAGAACCCGTGATTATGCCAACCGCGGTAGTTGAACCA
>CAJPTO010000266.1 GCA_905373605.1 uncultured Prevotella sp. | reverse complement strand
GACAACCCATGTAACGAAGCAGGCTGCCAACAAATATAGTCTACGCCAGTTCGGGTTAAGAACCAGTGATTATGCCAACTACCGTTTCGTGGTAGTTGAATTACCCCCCTCCTCTTCGCGACAAAAGACTTCACAAAAGTAGTTGCTCCTTATCCCGAACTGGCGTAGACTATATTTGTTGGCAGCCTGCTTCGTTACATGGGTTGTCGTTTCCTTTTCCTTTTCCAGCACCCACTGCCCTATGTTGAGCTTGACATAGGGACGACATCTCGTCGGACTTGTTCGTGCGGCCTTCGTGTATGGTGAAAAGACGGGGAGCAACAGCAGCCTGCGGCGCGTTGTTAAGGCATGCGCATGAGACATTCTTTGAGCCTAAGAACAAGGATGGGCTGGCGTGTGCATTCCTCAATGGAGCGTCCGCCCAATGCAGGCACAGGTTTTGAGATGGAAGTAAGGGCATCAGGTCCAAACCTTGCGAACACCACCGCCGCTATGTCGGCATGCCTGTTTAAGGCCTTGCACAAGCGGTCTTGGAAAGCACATGCCGAGAGGCCATCCATATGCAAGCCAGCAAAGCGGTTCCAGGCCGCATCGCCCGCGTAAAAATGTTCAAGACAGGTGTTGTGCATGGCCTACAACCCTTTAAACACCACGATGTTTACGCCCCCGGCGTTACGTGCAGAAGGCACCACCATGCCATCATATCCGTTTTGGCGTGCGAAGTCGCCCAACTTGTGTGTCAGGTCATAGCTGTCGCCGGTGATTTCTTCAAGCGTAACGCCCAACATCTCGCGTGTTTTGGGGTTGGTGAGGTCTAAGGCATTGCGAAGTTTGTAGGTTCGTGTCACCAGCACGCGCATGTTCATGTCCACACCATAGTGCATCACTTCCTTCAAGGCCGTTTCGGGCGAAGTTGCAGCATAGACAGCCCCAACTCCAGGTTTGGAATAGCGATGGTTGGAAGCCACGTTGAGTGGGTGTGGCTGCCATGTGATGAGCAGTTTCGCCTTGTCTTCATATCTATATGCCGTGCCTTTCACCTTCACCCCCTTAGGCTTGCGCTTTATGTGCAGGCTGTCGGCCTCGTTTTGTGCTTGCGTTGAGCAATAGTCACGGGGTGTGTCGCCCACCGATGCGCGCAAATGTAAGGCACATGCCGACTTTTCAACGCTGCAAGCAGCAAAGTGGGCAGCTACGCCCCGTGAGGTGTTGGCGAAAAACAAGGAGAAGAAGACGATGCAAATCGCCAAAACACGACTGCTGGCAGTTAACACCTTGGGTAAAAGTGGGTGAGCGATGCGCATTGTTTTCTGCATTTGATGGTTGGTTTTAGGGAGTAAAGTTGTTTTTACCCATATAAGGGCAGTGCCTAAAGGAAACAGCGCCAAAGCATACGGCTAGTATTGGCTTTGCTGTTGGGCTAGGCCACGTGCCAACATGCCCAGTGTTACCTGATGAAGAGCAGCTCGCGATATTTAGGCAGCGTCCACAATTCATCTGCAACAAGCAGTTCCAGTTTGTCCACCTCATATCGAATCGCTTCCATTCGGGGTGCGATGTTGTCGTGATAGGCAATGGCCTTCTCCCTTTCGGAGGGTATGCTGTTGGCCACCTTTCTGGCTTCGACAAGCTCTTCAACCTTAGTTTCGATGGTTTGCGTTCGCTGTGCAATCTCCTCAATAATCTTTACGTTACGTGATGTAAGCACGCGCGCTTTCTCGTTGGCGAAGATGCCGAACATGCTTTGCACGTTCTTGGCCAGGCGGCTTTGGTAGTGAGTGGCCACGGGTATGATGTGGTTCATGCACAAGTCGCCCAGCACGCGCGCCTCAATCTGCACCTTCTTGGTGTAAGTTTCCCATTTCACCTCGTTGCGTGCCTCCAGTTCGTTGCGGTGCATCACGTTAAGGCTTTCGAACATGCGCACACTGTCTTCGTCCAAGTATCTGTCGAACACCAGCGGGCAGCTCGTTTCTGTGTTCAGGCCTCGGCGTTTGGCCTCTTCCACCCATGCTTGTGAATATCCGTTCCCGTCAAAGACGATGGGTTTGCAGGTTTTTATGTCCTGTCGCAACACATCGATGAGAGCCTGTTTCAGGTCAGTTCCTTGCGCCACCATCGCGTCTACACGCTGTTTGAAGTTGTTGAGGGCTTCGGCCACGGCCGAGTTTAGCACGATGAGTGCCGAAGAACAGTTGGCCTCCGACCCAAGGGCGCGAAACTCGAAGCGGTTACCCGTAAAGGCAAAAGGCGAAGTGCGGTTGCGGTCGGTGTTGTCGATGAGCAGCTGCGGTATTTGGTCGATGTCCAGTTCCACACCTTTCTTAGCAGCCACAGCAAAGCGTTCGTCGTCGCCTGCGTTCTCGATATGAGCCAGCAGTTCGCTAAGTTGTTTGCCAAGGAATGATGATATGATGGCCGGCGGAGCCTCATGTCCACCCAATCGGTGTGCGTTTGTGGCACTCATGATAGATGCCTTTAGCAGCCCGTTATGTCGATAAACGCCCATCAACGTTTCAACGATGAACACCACGAAGCGCAAGTTGTCGTCGTGGTTTTTCCCTGGAGCATGCAGCAACACGCCCGTATCCGTTGCCAAGCTCCAGTTGTTGTGTTTTCCACTGCCGTTGATGCCAGCGAAAGGCTTTTCGTGCAGCAGCACCCGGAAGCCGTGTTTGCGCGCCACTTTCTTCATGAGCGACATCAGCAGCATGTTATGGTCAACGGCGAGGTTGGCCTCTTCGAAGATAGGTGCCAGTTCAAACTGGTTTGGTGCCACCTCATTGTGTCGCGTTTTGCAGGGGATGCCCAGTTCGAGGGCCTGAATTTCGAGGTCTTTCATGAAGGCTTGCACGCGTTCGGGGATAGTTCCGAAGTAGTGGTCGTCCATCTGTTGGTTCTTTGCGGCATCGTGCCCCATGAGCGTTCTTCCGGTAAGCATCAGGTCGGGTCGTGCAAAATAGAGGCTTTCGTCTACCAAGAAGTACTCTTGTTCCCACCCTAAGTTGCAGCTCACCTTTTTCACTTTTGGGTCGAAGAATTGTGCAACGGCTGCCGCGGCGGTGTTGACGGCCTGCAGCGAGCGCAGCAAGGGTGCTTTATAGTCGAGCGACTCGCCCGTATAAGATATGAAAATGGTGGGTATGCAAAGCGTGTCGTCGATGATGAACACGGGCGAAGTGGGGTCCCAGGCCGAATATCCGCGTGCTTCGAAGGTGTTTCTGATGCCTCCATTGGGGAAAGACGACGCGTCGGGTTCTTGCTGTACGAGGAGTTTTCCCGAGAAATCTTCAATCATTCCTCCCTTGCCGTCGGGTTCCACAAAGGCATCGTGCTTTTCGGCAGTGCCTTCTGTGAGGGGTTGAAACCAGTGCGTGTAGTGTGTAACGCCGTTTTCGTTGGCCCATTGCTTCATGCCTTTGGCCACTGCATCGGCAATGGAGCGGTCCAGTCGTGTGCCATTGTCGATAACATCAGTAAGCTTTTCGTAAACGTCTGCAGGCAGATACTTGTACATTTTCGCCCTGTTGAAGACGTACTTCGCGAAAAACTCAGATGGTCTTTCGGCAGGTGTAATCACTTCGAGGGGTTTTTTCTTGTAGGCTTCTGCCACAACTTCAAATCTCAGGTTTGCCATTTTCGATGTATGTTGTATGTTGGTGTGCTTGTGTTGGAAGTGCTTGGCTGTGGGCTTTTGCTTACTTGTTGCCGCGCACGTTTGCAAAAGTACAACTTTTTAGGCGAAAATCTATCCCCAAGGTTCAAGAAAAGGCGAAATAGCGTGAATGATTTGTGA
>CAJPTO010000265.1 GCA_905373605.1 uncultured Prevotella sp. | reverse complement strand
AACCGCCCCAATCTGCCTCACCCCCAGCCCCTCTCCAAGGGGAGAGGGGAGTGATATGCTTTGCTGCTTTTGTGCTTTGTTGCTTTGTTGTTTTGTTTCTTTGCTGCTTTGGTGCTTTGTTTCTTTGCTGCTTTGGTGGTGTATTCAGTTTATTTTGTTTTCGTTATTTACAACTTAATTGGCACGCCAACAACCAGTTCTGTGAGGTCGGCTTTGGTTTTATGTGCCTTAACGTTCACGCCTATTGTCGGTCCATTGAGCCAGGGCAGGGCGTAATGCAGGCCTATTCGTTCGTAGTAAGGCGTTTCGTTTATCTTGGCGTTGGCTCCCATTCGGCGGTAAAGGTACACGCCGAACGACATATCTAACGACAAACGGCCATAGTGGGCCTTGTGCTTGGCGGCCAAACCGAGGGAAAAGGGCGAGTGGGGCAGTGTTTGGCCTGCTTGTTTGTCTAGCTCTTCCACGCGGCGGGCGTATGTTCCATAGAATGCATCCACGCCAAAGCCCGAAGACCATCGGCGAGCGTAACGCCACATCACGTCGGCTTGCAGCGAATAGGCGGCGTATATGCGGAAATGCTCCGTGCGATAGTCGGGATGGCTGGGCGATGTACCAAACTGTGTGAGCAGCCAGTCTTCTAATAGCGTCTTTGCGCCTATGCCTGCCGCAACGTTTAGGTACATTCCCCGCGGATATGGCTTTGTGCGGAGCGATTGTTCCTTGCGAAGCGTCTGCTCGTAGTAAGGCGTATACAGCAAGGCGAGCGATGCACCAGCGGTGTTGCTGCCTTTGTTGGGGCGATATAGTGCGCCGTTGCTGTGGTGAACAAACTCAAACGATGCCCGCAAGCCCCATTGTGGCACAAGATGAAGCGTCTGGTGCAGGCCTGCGGCAAAGTAGATGGAGGCATGTGAGCCTATAAACTCGTTGTCGATGGCGTTCTCCTTATTATATATAGTGGATGAGAAACCCATGCCGCCGCTGAGCGAATAGGCCGTTTCCCAATGGCGGGAGCGGTGAAGGGGGCGGTAAAAGGTGGCATAGAGCGAGAGGGTGTTGCCCAAAGGCGACGTGTAGGCCACGGGAACAAGCAGTCCCCAGTCGGCGTCTTGCTCGCGATGCAGGCGCACGGCGTTGTTAAGCGTATAGCGAAGACCGAATGCAAAGGTGGGATTGCCATAGTCTGCTGCAAAGGCATCGCTGTCTTTTGGCAGTGGGGCGCGCAACAATTCGAGGGCAACAGAACGGTTGTCGCCCCGTTTGAGCCACTTCTTCACATACTGGTCGGCTGCAACCACCTGACTTTTCATCAGCGAAAGGCTCACGCCCCAACGCGAAACACTGTCAGTTTGTTGGGCTAGGGCGGTGCTTAGACTTATTGCCAGCAGGCATAATGCCATGAGGAAGCACCGAGAAAGGCATTGTTGGCCGTGCCACTTTCGCCTTTCCCCTTTCGTTTTTGGCCTTTTGTGGTTGTTGGTATGCATTGTCGGCCCCGTTAGTTAAACACTTCTTGCGCAATGTCTTCGGCGGCAATCTCCTCGCTACCGCGTTTCACGTCGCCGTTTTTCGCCACCAGGTAGAAGCCTTTCCCTGGTGTCCACTCCATGCAAAACAGTTCTGTGGGATTGTCGTATCCATAATGTTTGATGTTACGAAGCACCCATTGGCGGCTCTTTCCGCAATGCACCAGCGTACTGTCTACAATAGCTCCGTTGTTTACGAGCAAATACGACTCTGCAACCTTTCCAATTTCCGACACAGTGATGGCACCATTGGTTTCAAACCGCACATCATCTACATCGAACATCGAGAAAACGCCCTTCTGTCGCAACAACAAGCGAAACTGTTCCATCTCCAAGCTGTTGCGTTTAAAGGCCTTGAAGTTGATGGCTCCGCCCTTAACAAGGTAAACGCTGTCGCCCTTGATGATGCTTCGCAACAGCTTTGAGCGCATGCAGAAACGAATGAACATGTTAAAGCCCGTCCATACGGCGAGGGCGAAAAGGATATGCCACACGCTCATGTCGGGATTGTAGAGCACACCGCCGACAATGGCTCCGATAACAAAGGCACTCACCGTGTCGAGCGGCGTTAGTTGGGCCATTTGCGCCTTGCCTGCAATGCGCAGAAACACAAGGATGCCTATCATGCCTGTTACAAGCTTTACGGCT
Source organism: uncultured Prevotella sp. (assembly GCA_905373605.1). GTDB lineage: Bacteria > Bacteroidota > Bacteroidia > Bacteroidales > Bacteroidaceae > Prevotella. The sequence continues at coordinate 1,620 of CAJPTO010000265.1, read as the reverse complement.
ATTTCGAAATATTGCATCTTTATTGTTGTTTGTTGGTTGTGGTTTATGGGTGCAAAGTTATGAAAATGTATGCAAACAGCCAGCGTTGCGTGTGCGAAAAGTGGGTGCAAGTGGGGTGGGGTAGGCGCGTTGGTGTAAGCATGTTTCAGGCAGATGTCTTGTTGTGGACTTGGCCAGCAAATGCTGTTCGGCTGAAAGAAATAGCGCGGCGAACGATTGTTGGATGCTTGTTTTTTGTTACTTTTGTGGGAAAGTAATGGCGTAAGGCGTGTTTCGTGCCGCATTGTGCTTGCTTTCATCTTAAACTTATTGACAAATGAAGTATCTATTGATTTCAGACATACATGGTTGTTTACCAGCTTTGCAGCGTGCACTTCGCTTTTACGAGGAACAAAAGTGCGACATGCTCTGCATTCTGGGCGACATCATCAACTATGGGCCGCGAAACCAGTTGCCCGAAGGGCTAGACCCAAAAGGAATTGCGGAACTTCTTAATGGCATGGCCGACGATGTTGTGGCCATTCGCGGCAATTGCGACTCGGAAGTGGACCAAATGTTGCTCCGCTTTCCCATCATGGCCGACTATCTGCTTCTTGTTGACGGCGACAAGCGGCTGGTGCTAACTCATGGACACATATATAATAAGGAGAATAGACCGCTTGGGCGGTGCGATGCCCTTGTTTATGGCCACACCCACCTTTGGGAACTGACGCGTACACCGCAGGGCGTGGTTTGCAATCTCGGCTCAATCACTTTCCCAAAAGGCGGAAACCCACCAACATTCGCAACGTATGAGAATGGCGTGATAAGTGTTTACCAGACGGATGGCACACTTTTGCAGACAATGAAACTTGGTGAATAGACGAAAGAGGTGGACTTAGACTTTTTCAATTCAATGTAAATGGAGCATGATGTTCAAGAAAGATGTGACTGTTTGTGCATAAAGATTAGTATCTCATGTCGAAAGCAAAACTTAAACAACACCTCTTGGCATTGTCTAAAGAGGAAATAATAAATGTTGTGTTAGACTTATACGATGCCCGTACAGAGGCAAAAGCGTATCTGGAGTTTTATCTAGAGCCCGATAGCAAGGCCGAATTAGAAAAACTTAAAAAGCAAATTGAACACCAGTTCTTTCCTGTTCGAGGATTAGGAGGAAGGCCTTCGTTTGCTAAATGTAAGAAGATCGTTACCGATTTTGCCAAAATGCAGGCTTCTCCCGACTGTGTGGCCGACTTAATGCTTACTGTAACAGAGCAAGGCAACCGCTGGGCACTTACATATGGCTATTGCGAAGGAGCGTATGAAATGGCTTTGGCAAACAGTTTCGCACGAGCTATGGACTTCATCTTCCGCAATGGTTTGTTGCTGCACTTCTACGAGCGCATTGAAAGGATGCTTGAAAGTGCCAGTAATGGCTGGGGAGGAGATAGTTTGAACGAAATATATCGACAATATCGGTGATGCATGAATTTGTAAGTTGGCAAGTTGACAAGTTCACAAGTTGACGAGTTCACAAGTTCACAAGTTGATAAGTTCATAAGATGACAAGTTCACAAGTTGGTGGCGTTAGCCATTTTTTCACCTTTTCACCTTTCCACCTTTTCACTTTTTCACCTC
>CAJPTO010000264.1 GCA_905373605.1 uncultured Prevotella sp. | reverse complement strand
CGGCAACTGCGAACTGCTGACCGGGGAAATTGCCGAAGACTTGGCCTATTATTATCAAATCGGTGTGGGAAGTGGTGCAGGCTATTCGTTCGTATTCGAGATTGACAAGTTTTGCCGAACATTCAAGCATTTCCCCGTGCAAACCCACTCGGCTCTCCAGATTTTGGAGCGGGCGGGCTACATACATTGCGAAATGGAGCCCGAGGCAAGGGCGCGCGTGATGTTCAAACTTGGCCGAAACGAGTTGTACAGACTAGACGAAGGCAGTGCTTTTGAAGATGCCGTTATCACTGCTTTGCTAAGAAACTACGGCGGACTGTTCAGCAATTACGTCTACATCGATGAGAGCTTGCTTGCGCAAGAGGCCGAGTTGAACACTCATCAGGTGTATGTAATACTCAAAAACTTGGCACAACGCAACATCATCAATTTCATTCCACAGCGCAAGACGCCTTTCATCACCTATCTTCGCGATAGGGTAGACGGCGAAAAGGTTGTTATAGGTAAAGAGATTTACGAAGACCGAAAGGCTCAATACGTTGCGCGCATCAATGCCCTGCAGGCATATGCCACCAATGCAGATGTGTGTCGCAGCAGACAACTGCTGATTTATTTCGGTGAGAAGCGGCACAAGGATTGCCAACAATGCGACGTGTGTCTGGAGCACGCCTCGCCAGAACCCAGTAACGAGCAAACCTCAGCCGCCCGAAACGCCATACTGGATTTGCTCAAAGACGGAGAACGTCACCACATCACCGAGTTGCATAAACTGAACCTGCCCCAAAAGGGCCTAGACATCGCCCTTGAATACCTCATCCATGAAGAGGAAGTAAATCTCGATGGTAGTTTCTTGTTTTTGTAATTCTTGGCTTTTATACACCACCAAGCGGTTGTTATGCACGCTACCAGCATTTTGTTCGCACGCTATCAATGTCTTGTAAGCATGCTGCCAGCATATTGTAAGCATGCTGCCAACGTCTTGTACGCACGCTACCAGCATCTTGTAAGCATGCTACCAGCATCTTGTACACACGCTACCAATTTCTTGTACTTACGCTACCAAAGTCTTGTACGAACGCAACTAAAACACTAGTTCGGGATAAAATCCATCTCTCTTTGTGTAATGCTGAGGTGTATCCAGCAACTATTTCGCCGACTACCGCGTGTTATTAGTTGGATAACGAAGCGTGCTTTCCCTAAATTAGCGCAGTCCCTCAAGCTGTTTTAAGCTGTTTTAGAAGTAACACATCACCCAAAAGCACATAATAAACAATCTGCGACGTAGACCAACCAATGCTAAATCAAACATATAATGGGTGTCTGGCATATGCCGTACACCTGTACACCATATGTCGTACACGTGTACACCAAATGCCGTACACTTGTACACCATATGCCGTACACCAACTTATCTATTAAAGTAGATTTCTCTAATGTATCTCGTTGAACTTCTTAATCCCGCAATTTGTATCGCGCATTCTTTGGGGTACTACAACAATATTTTCATGTCCTTGGCGTTATACCTTACATGAAAGTAAAGTACACTTGTTTTATAATCACCATATTGAGTTTGTTTTTCTCGTGTTCCGACGACGATTTTTCTGGCTCGTCTTCGGTTTCGCGTCTTCATTTCTCAGTAGATACGGTGAACATGGATACTGTTTTTGCCAATGTTCCCACATCCACGCGCTCCTTTTGGGTGTATAACCGCTCTGCCAGTAATGTGCGTTTGGCCAGTGTTCGATTGGCGGGAGGCAACCAACAAGGGTTTCGCGTGAACGTAGACGGCACTTACTTGCGTGCAGAAACGGGCTATCAGGCAAGTGATTTGGAAGTGCGCAAGAACGATAGCATAAGGGTTTTCGTCGAGTTGACTTCGCCAAAGAACACCACGGCCGACATGGAGCTGATTGAAGACCAGCTGGTGTTCAGCCAACTGGGCGGAATGGAACAGCGCGTGCTGCTTCGTGCTAGCAGTTGGCGCGCACGCTCGGTGAATAATCTTCGAATACAGCGCGACACGACCTTGACATCCGAAACGCCCATCATTGTTTATGGCGGCATTCGCATAGACAGTGCGGCCACACTTACCATCATGCCCGGCACAACGCTTTTCTTTCACGACAAGGCAGGTATTGATGTCTATGGACGATTGCTGGTAAAGGGGACGACTGAAGCAAACGTGGTGTTGCGCGGCGACAGACTAGACCGAATGTTCAGCTATTTGCCTTACGACCGTGTGAGCGGACAATGGGCAGGTGTGCGGATTTACGAACATTCGTATGGCAATGAATTTGAGAACATGGACCTTCATGGAGCCTTCGATGGGCTGCTGGTCGACTCTTCTGATGTTACCAAACAAAAATTGATAATGAAAGCCATCACTATTCATAATTGCCAAGGCTTTGGATTGATGGCAGACAATAGCCAAGTGGTTTTGCAAAACTGCCAAATTTCCAACACGCAAAACGATTGCGTACGCATTAATGGCGGTAAAGTTACTTTAACGCATTGCACGCTGGCACAATTCTATCCCTTTTCCTCCAATAGGGGGGCGGCATTGTGGATTGCCTTCAACAGTTCTTCCACAGCTAGCGTGGCTGTTCAAAACTGTTTGATTACGGGTTATGCCAATGATGTGTTGATGATGGGCAAGGAAGAAAAAGACAAGGGGCTGGTGATGACATTCTGCGATAGCCGCATAAGAACGCCAAGACTTGAAGAACCCTACGCAAATGCCAAGTTTGACAACGTCGTGTACGAGTCGGCAACCGACACAGCCCAATTGCCACGAAACACTTTCGCCGTGTTCGACGAGAAGAACCTTTATTACGATTTCAGATTGAAGAAGGGAAACGGGGCGGTGGATGCAGGAAGCTCTGCTTGGGCTTTGCCTACAGACCGAAATGGCGTGGCACGAGATGCCAAACCCGACCTTGGGGCGTATGAATATAAAGAAACTTCTCCGTAGGCAGATGCTTGTGACCTTATGATGCTATAAGTTTGCGGGCTAACATGTTGTCGAGAGGAGCGTAGAAGAATGCGTGAACTCGTCAGCTTGTCGACCAATAAAGAAGAATAAAGACCATAAACAACCACATATATAATATGAGAACAATAGACCTGAACATCCGCATTCGTGAGTTTTCGTTCGATGAAATGCCCGAAGCCGACCGCCATTTGCTGGAACAAGCCAAGCAAGCCACGTATAATGCTTACGCCAACTATTCTAAATTTTATGTTGGTGCCGCCTTGTTGTTGGGCGATGGCCGTGTGGTGATAGGTGCCAACCAAGAAAACGCCGCCTTTCCCTCGGGGTTGTGCGCCGAACGTTCGGCCATCTTCGCCGCCCAGTCGCAAAGTCCTGAACAACCAATCCACACGTTGGCCGTGGCGGCACGCAACGAAAAGGGCTTTTTGGCGCAACCCATTAGTCCATGTGGCGCATGTAGGCAAGTGGTGCTAGAAATGGAAGACCGATATCAACGCCCTGTACGTATTCTTCTATACGGCGAGAGCCGCGTTTATGAGCTTTCGTCCATCAAAGACCTGCTCCCCTTGTCGTTTGTGGACGCACACATGCACGGATAATGGGCTGAAAAATCATCCTGAAATGGGAAAATAAGGTGCTAATCGTCGAAGAAGCTGGGTTTAATTGCAATTTTAACTTATTTGTAATTAGTTGAATTTCAGGAGAATATAAAAAAGTTACAGTTGAAGGCGAAAAAAAAGCATAAAAAATGATGCGTCGTATTGGAAAAATGTTTACCTTTGCAATGTTTTAATAAACAAATGATTGTTTTAC
>CAJPTO010000263.1 GCA_905373605.1 uncultured Prevotella sp. | reverse complement strand
AAATCTGCTCAGCTAAAAGCTAAAAATACAGCAAAGAGCTAAATAATAAAAAGGAGATGAACTCTTGCGTGGAATTTTTATAACCAGCCTTTAGATGGCTTGCTGTGCAAAGAGCCAGCTGTGAGAGCCACGATGCCGCAACCTTACCCAGCCTTTCGTGTGAAGCCACACCCTTCTTGCCTAGTTGCAACCACACGATATGGTGGCGACATCCATCAAAGCACACAACTGCCTGCATCAAGACCATCAGTGAACCGACAGGTTGCACGAACAAGTTGCGCCACCAAACGAAGCTCCATTACAAGTCATCCATACAAACATCGTACCACAACCATGTTAAAACCTACCTTTTCTATTGCACATCTCGTAATAATATCGTAAATTCGCAAAAAAGAACAGACATACAAACAGCCCGACACCTTATATATATAAGGTGGAAACGCACAAAAGCCGAAGTTATGAGAGAGGTCTGCTTATTGATATGCATGGTGCTATGCGCCACAAACGCCTTGGCACAAGAAATAAAGAAGCCCCGAAAAACGGTGCCGCAAAAAGAACGGGCCTTGCCTAAGCCCAGGAATACGGGCACAAACGCAATGCCGCTCAACGCCACTACGCGCACGCTTGCCCCAGACATCGCTGCAAAACCGCTGTCCATTGCCGACTCCATCGCCGCCGCCAACCACTTTTGGACAGCGGCCGACAGCCTTAACCTGCGCCTGATGCAGCCAATGCCCACACAAGCCACGAAACTTTCGGCCGCACCTAGCACCGATTACAGCCGCTCGGGGCAGATTGGGCAATGGCAAGGCTTCAGCATTTACGGCCAGAGTTACGGCGAAACGCTCCCCGCCTTGATTGACAGGCAGGGCGCACAGCTGCAGATGAACCGCTCGTGGAACAACCTTTCGCTCTCGGTTTACGCCTCTGCCGACCGCTACCGCACGCGCCAAACCACCACCCAATTCGGCATTGGCGGTTCGCTCACCTATCGCTTCAGCCCCTACATCAGCGCAACAGCCTTCGGCAGCTATTACAACGTTCAGCCCTTCCTGTCGATGGCCGCCTTTCCTTACGTCAACAGTTCGGCTTATGGCGGCTACTTCACCCTCGACAATGGCCGTTGGGGCCTCGACGTTGGTGCGCAAAGGCGCTACGATGCCTATCGCGGGACATGGATTGTTGCACCCATTGTCACCCCCAAATACCACATCTCGAAGAAGTTTACCATCGAGATACCTGTGGGCGACATGGCTCGCGACATCCTTGAAAAGCTGGTTTTCAACCGCCAAAACCACTCGCCCATCATCATGCCGCCACGCCCTTTCCGTCCCTAAGCCCACAACAAGCCGGCATAAGCCAAGCAATCGGCCTGCATTTTATTTTGTGGTGTAACGCGTTTTCGTTAACTTTGCAGCAATGAGTGAACCATTAGCCGAAAGAATGCGCCCACGTTCGCTCGACGATTATGTGGGGCAGAAACATCTTGTGGGGCAAAATGCCGTGCTGCGAAACATGATTGAGGCCGGCCGAATACCCTCTTTCATACTCTGGGGGCCGCCCGGGGTAGGCAAAACCACGCTTGCACAGATTGTTGCCAAAAAGCTTGAAACGCCCTTTTTCACGCTCAGCGCAGTGACGAGTGGCGTTAAGGATGTGCGCGAAGTGATTGAAAAGGCCAAGAACGGCCGTTTCTTCAGCTCGCATTCGCCCATCCTCTTCATCGATGAGATACATCGTTTCAGCAAGTCGCAACAGGATTCGCTGCTCGGTGCTGTGGAAAAAGGCATCGTAACCCTTATCGGCGCCACCACCGAAAATCCCTCGTTCGAGGTTATTCGCCCACTACTTTCTCGCTGCCAACTATATGTTTTGCAGAGCCTTAGCAAGGAAGACCTCGAAGAACTGATACAACGCGCACTCACCACAGACGTTGTTTTAAGGCAGCGGCACATCGAAGTGAAGGAGAACAACGCGCTGATACGCTACAGCGGAGGCGATGCACGCAAGTTGCTTAACATTCTTGAGCTGGTGGTTGAGGCCTCTCCGCCCAACGCCGACGTAGTGATAGACGACGAGGCGGTGGTTAAATGCCTGCAACAAAACCCCTTGGCCTACGACAAAGACGGCGAAATGCACTACGACATCGTGTCGGCGTTCATCAAAAGCATACGCGGCAGCGACCCCGATGCGGCTCTCTATTGGATGGCGAGGATGATTGAGGGTGGCGAAGACCCACAATTCATTGCGCGCCGACTGGTTATCAGTGCCGCCGAAGACATCGGATTGGCCAACCCCAACGCGCTTCTCATCGCCAATGCGGCCTTTGATGCCGTGATGAAGATTGGTTGGCCCGAGGGTAGAATACCCTTAGCCGAGGCCGCCGTGTATCTTGCAACCAGCCCAAAGAGCAATTCGGCCTACATGGGCATCAATGCTGCGCTCGAAACGGCACGCACAACGGGCAACCTTGCCGTGCCTTTGCACCTTCGAAATGCGCCTACCAAGCTGATGAAACAGCTGGGATATGGCAGCGACTACAAGTATTCGCACGACTACGAAGGGCATTTCGCACCCCAACAATATTTGCCCGACGAGCTTAAAGACGCGCGCTTCTGGTATGCTCAGCCTTCGCCTGCCGAAGAAAAGCTGCACCAACGAATGATACAGCTGTGGGGCGACAAGAAGAAATGAAATAAGGAGTGAGGGAGTAAAGGCAGTAAGGAGTAAGGAGTAAGGTAGTAAGGAGTAAGGTAGTAAGGAGTTAAACCAAATGCCTTGTGGGCGTTAGCCATTCTTTCACCTTTTCACCCTTTCACCCTTTCACCTTTAAAGGCGTTAGCCATTCTTTCACCTTTTCACCTTTTCACCCTTTCACCTTTAAAGGCGTCAGCTATTCTTTCACCCTTTCACCTTTAGAAGTTAACAACTCGTCAACCAATAAACATCCATTCACCACATATAAACTTTAAAACATGAAAATCGTAATATTAGATGGCTACACTGCCAACCCTGGCGACTACTCTTGGAAGGAGTTAAGCCAGTTTGGAGAGGTGGAAATCTACGACCGCACTGCACGCACCGAAGTGATTGAACGTGCCAAAGATGCCGACATGGTGCTCACAAACAAGGTGGTTCTCAAGGGCGAAACGCTCGACAAACTGCCCCACCTAAAATATATCGGCATCCTAGCCACGGGCTATAACATCATCGATGTTGAGGAAACGCGCGCTCGAGGCATCGTTGTCACCAACGTACCTGCATACAGCACCGACAGCGTTGCACAGATGACGTTCGCCCATGTGCTGAACATCACCAACCGCATTGAGCATTATGCCGACCAAAACCGCAAGGGACAATGGAGCGAAGCGGCCGACTTCTGCTATTGGGACACGCCCCTTAGCGAACTTGCCGGAAAGACTTTCGGCATCGTTGGCCTTGGAAACATCGGGCTAAAGGTGGCACGCATTGCACAATGTTTCGGCATGCGCGTTATCGCCTTAACCAGCAAAAAGGCCGAACAGCTGCCCGAGGGCATTGCTAAAGCCACGCTCGAAGAGCTGTTGCAGCAAAGCGACGTGCTGTCTTTGCATTGTCCATTGACCGAGAACACGCGCGAAATGATTAACCGCCAGTCGCTTGCAAAGATGAAACGCGGCGCAATATTGGTGAATACGGGGCGCGGTCCACTGGTTAACGAGGGCGATGTGGCACAGGCTTTGGCCGAAGGAAGGCTGGCTGGTTATGGCAGTGACGTGATGAGCAGTGAGCCGCCAAAGGCCGACAACCCTCTGTTGCAACAGCCCAACGCCTTCATCACACCCCAC
>CAJPTO010000262.1 GCA_905373605.1 uncultured Prevotella sp. | reverse complement strand
GATGGTGGCTTCGCCCACAATGGGCTTGGCGCAAGGGCAGTCGGGGCTTGTGATGTCAGACCTTGACAAGTCGGTTCGTGCAGCCGACGATTTCTATCAGTATGCAACAGGCGGCTGGCAAAAGAAAAATCCGCTGCCCGCAGCTTATTCGCGTTTCGGCAGTTTCGACCAATTGCAGGAAGACAACAACAAACGCATCAACAGCATATTGAGTGAACTGCTGAAGAAAAAGTTTAAGCCGGGAAGCACCGAGCAGAAATTGTCCGACTATTACAAGCTGGCAATGGACTCAACACGCCGCGAAAAGGAAGGGCTTGCACCAGTTGCCGGCCTTATTGCAGAGGTTGAGAACGCCAAAACCAAGGCCGACCTGGAACAATTCCAGCTTAAATATGCCGTATATGGCTATGGCGTGGGCTTCGGTTCGTATTTCGGAGCCGACGAAAAGAACGTGACGATGAACATCTTGAGCATCAGTCAGGGTGGGCTTACGCTCGGCCAGAAAGATTATTACCTCAATAACGACCCCGCCACGGTTGCCATTCGCGAGGCTTATCGCAAGCACATCGCCCGCATGTTCCGCCTTTACGGATTCAACGAAGCACAAGCCGACGCACGCCGCGATGCAATCTTCCGCATGGAAACAGCGTTGGCACTGGTGTCTAAGAGTGTAACAGAGCTGCGCGACCCGCAAGCCAACTACAATAAGATGACCTTAAAGCAATTTAAGGAAACCTATCCCAACATCAATCTCGAAGCAATGCTCAATGCCGAAGGCGTTAAGTCGGCATACATTCAAGAGATGATTGTGGGGCAACCCAAGTTCATGGAGGGCTACGACAAACTTTATGGGGCTGCAACTGCCGACGATTTGCGCGCACTTATCGAGTGGGACATCATCCAAAACTCGGCTTCGTACCTCACAAACGAAATTCGTTTGGCCAATTTCGACTTCTTCGGAAAGACGATGAGCGGACGTAAGGAGGAGTATCCGCTGTGGAAACGTGCCACCAACCAAGTGGAAGCGCAGATGGGAGAGGCCTTGGGCAAGATGTATGTGGCCCGTTACTTCCCCGAAACATCGAAGAAAATGATGGAACAGCTGGTGCGCAACCTGCAAATATCACTGGGACAGCGCATCGATGCACAAACATGGATGAGCGACACCACAAAAGCGGCCGCACACAACAAGCTGAATAAGTTTTATGTGAAGATTGGTTATCCCAACAAGTGGATTGACTATAGCAAGCTAACCATCGACCCCACGAAGTCGTATTACGAAAATGTGCTGGCTTGCCGCAGGTTCTCGCACGACAGGCACGTGGCCACAAAGGCGGGAAAACCCGTTGATCGCGACGAATGGTTCATGACTCCGCAGACCGTTAACGCCTATTACAACCCCACAACCAACGAGATTTGCTTCCCTGCAGGCATCTTGCAGCGTCCCTTCTTCGACCCCAAGGCCGACGAAGCCTACAACTATGGTGCCATCGGTGTGGTTATCGGCCACGAAATGACCCACGGATTTGACGACCAAGGCCGCCAATACGATGCCAACGGATACATGAACGACTGGTGGACGGCATCGGATGCCAAGGGATTTGAAGAGCGCGCAAAGCTCTATTCCGATTTCTTCTCGAACATCAAGGTGCTTCCCGACCTCAATGCCAACGGCGAATTTACCCTCGGAGAGAACCTTGCCGACCACGGAGGACTGCAAGTTAGCTTCTTTGCCTTTAAGAATGTTGAGGCCAAGAAGCATCTTAAAACCATCGACGGCTTTACGCCCGACCAACGTTTCTTCCTTGCTTACGCTGCCGTTTGGGGACAAAACATCACCGAACAAGAAATACGCAACCGCACAAAGGCCGACCCACACTCGCTTGGCAAATGGCGTGTTAACGGTGCTTTGCCCCATATCGATGCATGGTACGAAGCTTTCGGCGTGAAAGAAGGCGACAAACTGTTTATCCCTAAGAGCCAACGCCTGTCGCTTTGGTAAACAATTGATGGGATATTGCACACGCCTTTATCGTTTTTAAACGCAAATAAAGGGCTAGCCTTAGTTTATATTTATACCGCTGTTCGGCAAGGATGTGTAACGTTTGGTTACATTAAACCTGTACCGAACAGCGGTTTGTTTTTGATGCCTCATTATTATTTTGTAAGTCTAGAGTCGACATCGGGCATCAAAGAAGCAATCAATACGTTCTTTTATTAGTCAACCTGTTAACTTGTCAACGAGCAAAAGAACTGCATACCTTAAGAAATGCTTTGACATAACATACAAAATGGCAGGAGAGTTGACCCATTATAGTTTTCTATTTGCGCTCTAAGTTCTCGGCATTGATTTTGATTTTATTCCACTACTTCCAACAAGTGGCTCTGTGATTTGCTGCAGTTAGCTGGGCTAACGATTGTTCTTCATCCTGAACTGACAAAAGAAGCTTCAAAATACACCTCTTATATATATAGGTATAAAGTAATAAAATTGTTTTTCTTTATATTGCTAGCAAGAAAAAGTGCCTAGGTTATGAAGCACGAACTTCTAATAAACCTAAGCACTTTATGATGATGGCTTCTTATTTATAGCGTGGAAATGCTATTTAGACAAACCAATTTTTTGGAGCAAGTCGGCAGGAACGGCGTTCTTGTTCACCATGAAGTCCATCGTCTTGAGGGCGATGTAAGCCTTGGTCATGTACCAAATGCCCTTGTAGTCGCCATATTGGCCCCACGAGTTCTTCACCATATAATACTCTTTGCCGTTTTGGTCCTTGGCGATTCCAAAGATGTGCATGCCGTGGTCGTCGGTCGTTTCCCAGTTGTCGTATGCCTCTTGGCGCAAAGCCTGTGTGGGAACAATCTCGGGAACGTTGACACCAAGCGAGTCATAACGATGTTTCTTCTCGTCTTGCGACAGCTTAAACCAGCGGTCTGCGTCGGTTCCAGCCATCGAGCGCACCTTCTTAGCATCGATAGCAATGCCAAGACCCTTGCGTGTGAAGCCGTCTTCGGTAACGTCACCGCCCCATCCAATGGTGTAACCGTTCATGATGGCATTGTCGATGATGCGAGTAAGGTCTTCAATGGGTACGTTGTAGCTTTGTGCCCAACGCCAGTTGTCTTGCACCTCAACAGCAAACTTAGAGTACCAGGGGTGGTGTGTGTAGCTAGTGAAGGTGATGTAGTCGTCCCAATCAAGGCCAAGGCTCTCGGCAAACGATTTCGGCGTGTAGCTCTTTCCTTCGTAAGTGAAGTTCTCGGGGCATTTGCCAAGGTAAGAATCGAGGATGCCTTGCAAACCGTTTTTCCATGCAGGCGACAGCTTTTTGGCCTTGCTAGTGGCCACGGCAGAAACGTAAGGCGACATCACGCTGAAGAATTCGCCGAAGTTTGCCAACGAGTCGCCCGTCATTGTGCCAGGCAATGCCATTGCTTCTTCGGGAACAATGCCGTGTTGCTTGATGACATAGATGGGGTCGTCGAAGCTTCCACCCTGTGCGAAAGATACATCGCCGTGCATGCGAACGGCCTTAACGGCGCGGTCCATGTAGTTTTTGCTAGCGATGAACATTTCGCTGAGGTTGTAAGTCTTACCCGACTTGCGCAGGATTTCGCTCTCGATGAAGCTCATTGTGGCATAGTCCCAGCACGTGCCACTGCGGTTTTGGTCTTTGATACTTGTAATCTTGTTCTCCTTAACCACCGTAAACACGGGTTTGTTCCTTACCGTGGTGGCCTTGGTCTTAGGAGTCTTTGCGTTCAAACCTGTTGCAGTGAGAGCAACGAGTGCAGCGAAGAAAACTTTTTTCATTTCAGGTTGTTTTTATATGTTTAAAG
>CAJPTO010000261.1 GCA_905373605.1 uncultured Prevotella sp. | reverse complement strand
ACAGATACGCAGCCATCACTCAATGCAAAGGAACTCAATAAATACGAGAGAATACGCGCTGAAATGGTCGGAGAAGCAAAAGAAACAAGGAACGATAGACCACGTATAGGTTTTAACATTTAAAAAACGACAATCATGACAAAAGAAGAATTATACTTAAAGACCGTGTTCTGCTGTATGGCGTGCGATGGCGACATTGCTAACGAAGAGATTGAACTTGTAAAGGAACTGTGTACCAGCAATACCCTATTCGAAGGAATGGATGCAGAAAAGTACATTAACCTTTGGATTGCGGAGATTAATGCCAAAGGTGGCATTTTCCTTCAATCCTATCTAAAAGAAGTTAAAGTGGCGGATCTAAACGAGAAAGAGCAATTGTTGCTAGTGGATCTTGCATTGAAGACCATCGATGCTGACAATGTAATTGAATATGCTGAAGTGAAGTTTTTTAAGAAGATCCGCACTCGTCTTTCAATTAACGATGAGACCATCCTTGCTTTGCATCCCGACAAAGAAGACTTTCTACTACCCGACATCAATGTTGCAGAAGAACTGTTTTGGGATGCAAACACCAATTTCTCTAATATATCACTTGGAATGCCACTTAATGAAAACCGTGAGTAAACGTTGGGGGCTTTTACGCTAAAGATGTTGCCCATGAACCCTTTAGGGATAAGTAGGGAGTTTTCATCACTCTCTACTTCATTCCTACAATTATAGGCGAAATTTTTCTAGATTCACTTACGATAGTTCTTTTTCTTCATTCTTGCTTTGCCCTTTGCCGTATTCATTTTTTAGCAGCCATCTTTCCGCATAAACTTTCAGCAGCATTATGCACAAGGACCAATTGAAATAAGTGAAAGCTCTTCTGAAAAAAATACAACAGAGGCATTTTTATAACCAGTGTTGATTGTCATCATTGTTGCAAGCAACGCAAGCGTTTCGGCTGCAAAATCATTTTATTTCATGTCACTCTATCCCCGAAGGCCAAGCAGGTGGAACTGATATTCTTTTACAAAATAAATGGGTACAATCACCCCGAAATACACATATTATCCTTATCTTTGCAAAAAGATATTATATATACCATAATGGAAATACTAAAAAAATACCTGTTCGATGTGGTGGCGGTAATAGCCTTTGCCGTGGTGGCTTACGCCTATTTCGTGCCAGCAACCATAGACGGACGAATCCTTTATCAGCACGACAGCGCGGCAGCTCGCGGCGCAGGAGAAGAGGTGCTGAAGTATAAAGAGAAGACGGGAGAAACATCTAGGTGGACAAACGCCACGTTCAGCGGCATGCCCACCTATCAAACTTCGCCCTCTTATCCCAGCACAAGCGTGCTTTCAACCGCCGCCAAGGCCTACCACCTGTGGATGCCCGACTACGTTTGGTATGTCTTTGCCTACCTCCTGGGCTTTTACATCCTCCTTCGCGCCTTTGACTTCAGGCAGTCGTTGGCCGCTTTGGGCGCGGTGATATGGGCTTTTTCCAGTTACTTCTTCATCATCATTGCCGCCGGACACATCTGGAAAGTGATGGCTTTGGCCTACCTGCCGCCGCTCATTGCGGGCATTGTGTGGGCCTATCGTGGGGAATATGTGCGTGGACTCATCGTTACGGCCGTCTTTACAGCCTTCGAAATATATGCCAACCACGTACAGATGACGTATTATTACCTCTTCGTCGTCCTCTTCATGGTTATCGCTTTCCTTGTGCAAGCACTCAAAGAAAAACAACTGGCACGCTTCCTTAAGGCAACGGCTGCTTGTGCGGCAGGAGCCGCGTTGGCCGTTTGCATCAACCTAACAACCCTTTATCACACGTGGCAGTATGGACAAGAGTCGATGCGCGGAAAGAGCGAACTGGTGAAAAAGAACAATGCCAACCAATCGAACAGCGGACTGGAACGCGACTACATCACGCAATGGAGCTACGGCATCGGCGAAACATGGACGCTACTTGTGCCAAACACCAAGGGTGGAGCATCGGTCCCAATGGCCGCTAACCCCATCGTTCAAGAGAAAGGCAACCCCGAACTGAGCTATCTCTACCAGCAAATTGGCCAATATTGGGGCGAACAGCCCGGCACATCGGGTCCCGTTTACGTTGGTGCGTTTGTGTTGATGCTCTTCATCTTAGGCCTTTTCATCGTGAAAGGGCCAATGAAATGGGCCTTGCTGGCCGCCACAGTGCTGTCCATTACCCTCTCGTGGGGTAAGAACATGATGTGGCTCACCGACCTCTTCATCGACTATATGCCGCTCTATGCCAAATTCCGCACCGTGGCTTCCATCCTCGTCATCGCCGAGTTCACCATTCCGATGCTCGCCATGATGGCCTTAAAGAAGATAATCGACGAGCCCGACCTGCTCACCCACAAGATAAAATACGTGTATGCCAGCTTTGGATTAACGGCAGGCATTGCCTTTTTGTTCGCCCTGATGCCGAGTGTATTCTTCGGTTCGTTCGTATCGAGCGACGAGTTGCAAGCCCTTTCGCAGGTTCCGCAGCAGCAACTCAACCCCATTCTGGCCGACCTCACCTCCGTAAGGCAAGCCATTTTCAGGGCCGACTGCTGGCGTTCGTTCTGGATTATCGTCATCGGCACCACCTTCTTGCTGCTCTATAAGGCCAAGAAGCTAAAGGCCGGCTACCTTGTTGGCGCGCTAACGTTGCTGTGCCTCATCGACATGTGGCAGGTAAACAAACGCTATTTGCACGACGACATGTTTGTGGAGCCGTCTGTTCGCGAGCAACCACTGCCCATGAGCAATGCCGACAGCCTGATACTTCAAGACAAAGGGCTGGACTACAGAGTGTTGAACCTGAGCACTAACACCTTTAACGAGAACGAGACTTCGTATTACCATAAGAGCATTGGCGGCTATCACGCGGCCAAACTGCGCCGTTACCAAGAACTGATTGAGGCTTATATCGCTCCCGAAATGCAATCGATGATGAAAACCGTGGCCGAGGCTGGCGGCGACATGACACGCGTTAAGGGCGACTCGATATTCCCTGTCATCAACATGTTGAACACCAAGTACTTTATCTACCCGTTGCAAAACGAACAAAAGGTGCCGCTGCTCAACCCGTATGCATACGGCAATGCATGGCTGGTAGACAGGGTAAAGTATGTGGACAATGCCAACGAAGAGCTGGACGCTCTGCGTAAGCTGAAGCTAAGACACGAGGCTGTGGCCGACAAACGTTTTGAAAACGTGCTGGGACAAAGCACACAACAAGGGATGGTGTCTAAGGCCGAGCTGACGAAATATGCGCCAAACCAGTTGCATTACAACGTGGAAAGCGACAAAGGCGGCGTGCTGGTGTTCTCCGAAGTGTATTATCCGGGATGGACGGCAACCGTTGACGGGCAGCCTGTAGAGCTTGGAAGGGTGAACTATCTGTTGCGTGCGCTGCCCGTAAAGCCAGGCAAACACGAGGTGGTGCTTAGCTTCTTCCCCAAGAGCATCGACAGAACGGAGGCCATAGCCTACATTTCTTACGCCCTCTTGCTGCTGCTTATCGCCGGAACGCTGTTCCTTGATTGGCGAAGAAAGAAGAAAACGGCGTAAGAAAAGAAGAAACAAGTGCATACCCAACAACGCAAACCGCCCCGAAACGCATTGCATTTCGGGGCGGTTTGCTGTTTTAAGGTGAAGCTTTTTTGTTTTTTTGTTTATAAAACTATAAGTTCATGAGTTATATTTGATGCACTTAGCGGTGTCGTTTGCGATGTACTTGAATTGGTTTCTTAGCTTTCGTTACTCAAAATGTTGTTTGTAGCGGGTTCACAAAAGCAATTGTTACACGGGTTTGCGATAAGATAGCGCGA
>CAJPTO010000260.1 GCA_905373605.1 uncultured Prevotella sp. | reverse complement strand
CCTCACAGCCTCACCCCACCCCCCTCTCCAAGGGGAGAGGGGAGTAATATGCAAAGCTATTACAATGTTAGTTGATGAGGTATGCAATGCCCCAACAAGGCATTTCACTCCCCTCTCCCCTTGGAGAGGGGTTGGGGGTGAGGCTGAAAGGGGCTGTGGTTGCGGCCTTATAACCTAATTTTAAACTTCTTCAACGCCACGCCGAGTATCAATGCAGCCATTGCGGCGAGTATTGTAAGCTCTTTTGCCACCATATCCAGCCCCACACCCATTATCATCAGCTTGCGGATGGCAGCGATAAACCAGCGGGCGGGGATGATGCACGTTAGCCATTGCAACACGGGGGGCATGCTTTCTATGGGATATATCATGCCCGAAAGCAGTATGCTTGGCATCAACATCACCATTCCCGATATGAGCAACGCCTGCAATTGCGTGGCGGCTACTACGCTGATGAGCAGGCCGATGCAGAGTGCCAAGAAGATATAGAGCAGACACAATGTGGTTATGGCTGGCAAGTTGCCCGATAGGGGTACGCTCAACACGTAATGCGATATGCCCAAGATGATGCATAGGATGACGATGGACAGCAAAAAATAGGGCACGGCCTTGGCAATGAGCATCATCAGTGGGCGTGCTGGCGACACGAGTAGCACCTCCATCGTGCCGCGTTCCTTTTCGCGAACGATGCTCACCGAGGTCATCATGGCACAGATGAGCAAGAGAAGCATGCCCATGATGCCGGGAACAAAGTTGTAAGCACTCTTCATCTGCGGGTTGTATAGCAGGTGCGTCACTACCTGTGGCGTGCCTCCGCCGCTTGTTTTGCGGCCTTCCTTCAGCGTCTGTGCAATGATTTGCGTGGCATAGGCCGCTTGCAGGTTGCTCATGTTGGGGTCGGCACCGTCGGTGATGAGCTGAATTTGCGCGCCGCCATCATGTCGATGGTCGGCAAAGCGCGGCGAAAACACCACGGCGATGTCGGCCTTTTGGTTGCGAATGAGCTGTTTGGCCTGTTCGGTGGTGGGCGCATTGTAGGCGTGCACGAAGTATTCGGAGGCATCGAGCCGCTCTACAATCTGCTGAGAAGCATCGTCCCACGGCGTTGTCACTGCTACCAAACGCACGTTTCGCACATCGGTGGAGATGGCAAAGCCAAAGAGAAGCATCATCACCAGCGGCATGCCGAAGAGTATGAGCATGGTGCGGCGGTCGCGTAAGATGTGGCGCAGCTCCTTGTTGACGAAAGATAAGAAGGTTTTCATCATTCGCTCCTTTCTGCATTGCGGGCAAGCAGGGTGAACACCTCGCCCAGGTTGTCTTTCCCGAATCGGCTTTTCAGCCCCTCGGGTGTGTCTAATGCGCGTATTTTTCCATCCACCATGATAGACACCCGGTCGCAATATTCGGCCTCGTCCATATAATGTGTGGTGACGAAAATGGTTATTCCGCCCTGCGCAGCCTCGTAGATAAGGTTCCAAAACTGGCGTCGTGTGTTGCCGTCTACGCCGCCAGTGGGCTCGTCCAAGAACACCACTTCGGGTCGATGTAATATGCTTACCGAGAAAGCCAGTCGCTGTTTGAAGCCCAAGGGCAGCGTGCTAACCAGCCGGTTGGCTTCGTTTCGCAGCGTCAGTCTGTCGAGAAGCTTCTCCGTTTCGCGTTTTATGTCGGCTTGGCTCATGCCGTATATGCCGCCAAAGAGGCGGATGTTCTCTGTTACGGTGAGGTCTTCGTAGAGCGAAAACCGCTGACTCATGTAGCCAATGCGCCGTTTGATGGCCTCGTGTTGCGTGCTAACGTCCAGTCCGGCCACGGTGGCTTTGCCGGCAGACGGCTGGCTAAGCCCCGAGAGAATGCGCATGGCAGTGGTTTTTCCTGCGCCGTTAGCCCCGAGAAAACCGAATATCTCGCCCCTCTGAACGTCAAACGAAATGTCGTCTACGGCGTTAAACGTACCGAATGTTTTTACCAAATGGCTTACGTGGATGATGGTTTCGGCTTGCTCCGTGTTGCTGTTGGCTTCGCTGTTGGCAGGGCTTGTCACCGCCTTTTGCTCCTTATATATATAAGGAGTGGGTGTGGCGGCCGTGGAAATGTCAGCTGGTAGGGGTGGCGTTGTTATGGCATCGCATCGCCTGATCTCCTCTTCGTAGGGCGTAGACACGAGGATGGTGATGCCCCGTTGCTTCAGCTGGGTGAGCATGTCCCAAAACTCGGTGCGCGAAACGGGGTCTACGCCCGTGGTGGGCTCGTCTAGGAGCAGCACGCTAGGCTCGTGGATAAGGGCGCAACTAAGGGCAAGTTTCTGCTTCATGCCACCCGAAAGCGCACCCGCACGTCGGTTTTTAAACCGCTCAATCTGCCCATAGATGTCCTTAATGTTATGATAACCCACCGCTATTGTTGTGCCAAAGAGGGTGGCAAAGAAGCGAAGGTTCTCTTCAACGGTAAGATCTTGGTACAGGCTGAAGCGGCCCGGCATGTATCCCACGCGGCGACGAATGTCCTTAAGTCCGCTTATCACGTCGTATCCATCCACCGAAGCCGTGCCGCTATCGGGCAAAACAAGGGTGGCAAGGATGCGAAACATCGACGTCTTGCCCGTTCCGTCGGGGCCGATGAGCCCGTGTAACTCGCCCTTTGGCACGGCAAACGAGAAGTTTCTTAACGCTTCCACTTCGCCGTAACGCTTGCAAATGTTGTTCACTTCGATGGCGTTCATAACTTCATTTCTCCGTACATGCCAATCTTGATGTAGCCATTGTTCCTCACGCTAACCTTTACGGCGTACACCTGGTCGGCCCTTTCGTCTTTGGTAAGAATGCTCTTAGGCGTAAATTCTGCCTTTGGCGAAATCCATGTAACGGTGCCTTCGTAGGCATGTTGCGTGTCTTTGCCATAGTCGGCAAACACCTTTACGCGTTGTCCCACGCGCACTTGGGCGAGCTGTGTGGAGGTGATGTAGGCGCGAAGTGTCATCCGGCGCGTGTCGGCCACCTTGAAAAGGGGTCGGCCGATGGTGGCAAACTCGCCCTGTTCGGCGTATTTCTCCAGCACCGTACCCGTTATTGGCGACTTGATGTGGCATTTTTCCAACTGGTCTAACACCTCCCTTTGCTGTATTTCTGCCCCACTCATCTGGCTGTTCAGGCTTCGTGTGCTGTTCTGTAACAGCGACAATTGCCCTTGCAGTTGCTTTTGCAGCACGGCCACAGCGTTTTGTGCATCGTCCAATTGTTTGCTCGTTGTTGCACCCTCTTTGAACAAAGCCTGCGTGCGGCGTTGCTCAACGAGAGCCTTATTTATTTGTTGTCGGGTAGCAGCAATTTGTGCTTGCACGTCTGGGCGTTGGTTAGCGAAGGCTTCTCGCGTGGCTCCCACCTGCCTAGCCTTTAGTTGTAGCTGCACGGTGTCTATGAGTCCCACCTGCTGTCCGGCCTTAATGCTGCTGCCTTCGTTGATGTCGAAGACCATCAGCCGGCCTGTTCCTTCGGCCGAAACCGTCACTTCCGTTGCCTCGAAGATGCCCGTGGCATCGTAATCTTTGTTGTTTCCGCCGCATGCAACAGCTAATATTGCGAGTGCGACGAAGGTTATTGATGGATGTTTCATATCATATTGTATTATTAACTGGCCTCATTGCGCCCCGTAACTGGCCTTACTGCATCCCTTAACCGGCCTCACCCCCACCCCCTCTCCAAGGGGAGAGGGGCGTGAAATGCCTTTTGGGCGCATGGGTTGCTATGCTTGTTTGCCTTTTATTTGCATGACATATTTCATTAATAAGCCTTGTAATAGCTTTGCATATTACTCCCCTCTCCCCTTGGAGAGGGGTTGGGGGTGAGGCTGAGAG
>CAJPTO010000259.1 GCA_905373605.1 uncultured Prevotella sp. | reverse complement strand
CCTGTTAGGAGCAAGGCAACCAAAATCGATTTAATGCTCATACGATAAGATTTGTTTTATTGATATTATTCGGTTTCCTTATTTAGCTGTTCCACAAAGCCGCGATAGACGTCTTCTTCCACGTCGCCCAGCTTGTATTCCTTGAGGGCATCTTGCTTTATCGTTTCAATCCACTGCCGCTTGGCTTCGCGTCCTTGCTCGATGATGCTCTGCAAGTCGGCTTGTGTGGGCTGTGCGATGCCCATATATTCGTTAATCAGGCGGTAGGCAAAGGCCCATTCGTATTGTTCATAGCGTTCGCCAATCTCGCCGAAGCGGTCGATAACGCCTTGGATGTCGGCGATGGTGCCGTTTTTTATCTCTTCAATGAGGCGCAACTCTTCGCTTTCGGGAAGCAACAACCCCGAAAGGTCGCTCCATTGCCGCCAACCCGTGGTTGAAGCAGGCTCAACGGGGCCATACTTGCGCACACAGCGTGCCAAAAACATCTTGATGGCCATGTCGTAGTTGCGCAACCCGATGTTCAACGAGTTGTTTGTTATCACGTAACCCCTGAAGTTATACTCGGTCACCATCTCGCCTTGGGCCTCGCGTAGCTTCTCGAGAATCTGCTTTCCCTGCAACATCTCGTTAACGGTAAACGGACTTAGCCATGCGAAGTTCACAATGCTCTTCTGTCCACTGCGTGGACGAATGTCGCGTTTGGGCCATTTGCGCACGTCGCGATAAAGGCCAACGGTGTTAAGGTTGCGTCCTGGCACCAGATACATGATGTCGCCATAGGCGATAAGATACGAAAAAGGGATGTTTCGCGTGTCGGGATGGTGCATCAGCTTACCGAAACACACCGAGAACGCCCCGATGTTGGCCGGCATAAGGATGTAAGCGCCGCTGGCAGTCTTCGTTCCGCGCTCCAGAATACCATAGTGCATGGGTCCCATCTTGTAGGCATGGTTGCTGAAATTGGTGGCCGAACCAGCATTATAGAACGAGAACATCGCCCCTATGAGCAGCGAACTCTTGTGGTGGCTGGCCGTAAAGGGCCCGCAAAAGGCGGCACAGGCCTCGCCGTTGCTCATGTAGCTGTTGGCGAAAAAAACGCTGCTCGAGGCCGTAAAGCCATTGGTTAGCTGGCAAGCCTCGCCCACAAAGCAGTCTTGAAGGTTGCATCCGTTGGTTATCGATGAGCCATCGGCCACGATGGAGTTTTCGCAAATCACCTCGCTTCCCACGTAAACGGCCGACCCTGCCACGCTGAGCAGTGAGCAATCGAAGAGCCTTGCCGTGCCGTTCACCTCGCAATAGTCTAGCACAATGGTGTTTATCACCTCGCGCGTGTTCACAATCTTCACGCCAAAACCAATCGTTCCGCGGTCGGGAAGCATGCGGTTAAGCTCATCGGCAATCATCTGTCGCAACCTTTCACGCAGTTCGCGGTCGGCATTGTGCTTCACCATGAAAGCCGCCAGCTGGCTGTTTAGTCCGCCAAAGAGCGTGATGTTGCCTTCGCCCACCTCGTTAAGCACCGATATGAGGTTGCCTTCGCCGTAGGTTGCGCCCTCAGTGGTCTCGATGGTGCTCACGTTTGAGATGTAACACTCTTCGCCGATGGTGTAGTTGTTGATGTAATTGCCGATGTTTTCCACCAATGTATTGTCGCCGATGGATACATTGCGCAACGTTACATTGCGAAGTCCCGAGTGTTTGAGGAAACCGCGGCTCACTTCTATGTTCTTTTCGAACACACCCAAGCGAATGTCGCCGTAAAAGGTCACATCGTACACGTAAGTGGGCTTAAAGTCTTCGGCCACCATGATAGCCTCCCAGTTTTCGGCGCGGCATCCGTGGTCTTCTAGCAAGCCAATCTCTTCATCGGTAAGTGGTCTGTATGTCATTCTGTTTCGTATAAGAAGTCGTTGTAGGGATATTTCTGAACGTGCAGTTCGCGCACCTTGGCGTAAAGGCGGTCGCGAAGCTCATCGATATTGGTTCGTTCGCGTGCCGAAATGAAGATGCAGTTGTCGTTCAGCCGTGCCATCCACGTACGTTTCAGCTCGTCTAGCGTGAGGTTTTCCTTTGTTGCTGGTGTAAGGTCGTCCTCATCTTTCTTCACGAAGGTGTAGTTGTCAATCTTGTTGAAAACAATCATGTTGGGCTTGTCGGCACAATCCAGTTCGGTTAGCGTCTTTTCCACCACGGCAATCTGCTCTTCAAAGTCGGGATGCGATATGTCTACCACGTGCACCAGCAAGTCGGCCTCGCGCACTTCGTCAAGAGTAGACTTGAACGAGTCCACCAAGTCGGTGGGCAATTTGCGTATAAAGCCCACAGTGTCGGCCAAAAGGAAGGGCAAGTTCTCCACCACCACCTTGCGAACCGTGGTGTCGAGCGTGGCGAAAAGCTTGTTTTCAGCAAACACTTCGCTCTTGGCCAGCAGGTTCATGATGGTGCTTTTGCCCACATTGGTATATCCCACGAGGGCCACACGCACCATACGTCCGCGGTTTTTGCGTTGCGTGGTCTTTTGTTTGTCAATCTCGGCCAGTCGTTCTTTCAGCAAAGCCATGCGCGAGAGGATGATACGGCGGTCCATTTCGAGCTGTGTTTCTCCCGGTCCGCGCAAACCCACAGAGCCTTTTCCTCCGCCGCTTCCCGAGCCACCGCCCTGTCTTTCAAGGTGTGTCCACAGCCTTTGCAGCCTTGGCAGCATGTAACGGTATTGTGCAAGCTCCACTTGCGTCTTGGCATTTGCCGTTTGTGCGCGCATGGCGAAGATGTCTAGTATGAGCGAAGTGCGGTCAAGTATCTTCACATTAAGTTCCTTTTCGATGTTTCGCATCTGCTTAGCCGACAGTTCGTCATCGAAAATCACCATTCCCACTTCACGTTCGGCCTCATCTTCGGCCAGAATATATTGTTTTATCTCTTCGAGTTTTCCCTTTCCCACGTATGTCACCATGCTCGGTGCATTAAGTCTTTGGGTAAATCGTTTCACCGTAACAGCCCCAGCCGTGTCGGCAAGAAACTCCAGTTCGTCGAGATATTCTTTGGTCTTGGCCTCGTTTTGCTGTTGCGTTATCAGCCCCACCAGCACGGCAGTTTCGGCCTTAACCTCGGATATTACAAATTCTTTCATTTATGGTGTCTTATTACATCAAGTATATTTAAGTGCAAATATAATGCAAAAACCTAAGACCACAAAGCCTTTGCGCGTGTTTTTCGATGCAAGGCACGAACCAGCAGCTTACTATTTGGCAGCTTTGGCCGTTCGGGTGGTTACAAGTTGGCTGCTAATGGGTTAAGGCTTGTGGCGTGAAGACTTGTGAAATGGGCGTTTTGTAAATTATTTCACTAGGGCAAGTAGTGTGTAATTTTCATTACTATCTGTTTTTTGTTGTATCATTTGCAGGTGCAATGCACATTTTTTTGGGGCATTGCTTCCTCCGTTCATCATCCCTCACGCCAAATACCTATCATAGTAACAATCAAGAGCTTCAGCGAACAGCTCCGTTTCTAGCCGTTTTAATTCTTGCAGGATGTCTTCTCTTGAATTAAAATCCGCTGCTATCCACGCTTCATCTTCTTTGCAAACGTCTTCTCCTTCCAGATAACGAAGCAGGATGTCGCAAGTAAGTACGCGGTCATCCGAATAGTATTTGGGATGCCAATCTTCAACAAATCGCCAATATGATGGGGCTAAATCCATACGTTTATCTATTTAAAAACTTTTGATAATGATAAGGCTGGTTCTAAAAATTCCACGCAAGCGTTCATTTCCTTTTTGTTATTTAGCTCTTTGCTGCCTTTTTGCTTTTATCTGGCATCTTTCGCTTACTCTTTCAGTCGCATAGTCCACTATGCTCC
>CAJPTO010000258.1 GCA_905373605.1 uncultured Prevotella sp. | reverse complement strand
GCGGACTGGTTGGCCCGCATCCTTGGGGCGTTAGCACCCAGCGTGGCAACAAGCTTTACATTCATATCCTGGACTTAGAAGAAAAAGGATTGTACTTGCCTTTGGGAAAACGCATGCCCAAGTCGGCCACAGAGTTTGCCTCGGGCAAGCGATTGAACTTCACCAAGCATGCAGATGGCATCACCTTGCATCTTGACAAAGTGCCTAAAGACATCGATTATGTGGTGGAACTGACTATGTAAACACCCATTGCTTTTAGTTCATGCCATGCTTTCTAAATGGGTGTGGCACATGGATTAAAGGGCATTATGGCGGCTGTTGGTTGCCGCTGTCGTGGATATTCATTTCAGTTAGCATGGCTAAGTGAATGAGCTAGCATGGCTAAGTGAATGAGTTAGCAAAGCTAAGTGAATGAGCTAGCATGGCTATAGTTTAAAAAGGATAGGCGTTATAGCCTCGCTTTTCAACGAGATTGTTACCATGTTTGTCAGTACAATGCTGCTTGTACTGCGGCTACCAGGCTCTTGTAGTGTGGCTACCAGATGCTTGTAGCGTGGCTACCATGTGCTTGTAGCATGGCTACCAGATGCTTGTAGCGTGGCTGCAAAGCTGTTTGAAGAAGGCCATCTGCCAGTGGTTGCTCCACAAGATGATGGCAAATGCACCATTGTTCAAAGCTTGTTGTTTTTCAAGAGCAATTCTTTTTTACTATAAGTGCATGGGTTAGCTAAGCTAAGCGCAATGAATATCCCCGATGGCGGTAAGCAACAACCGCCTTAATGTGCAAGAATGAAACGGATTAGGGATAATCTGTGGGGCTTTTTTGCCTGCCGCATGTGGCGTGCAATGATGGTACACCTTATATATATCGCGCGCGCGTGCGCGTGAAGCATGTTTTTTGCGATGAAAAACACTTGCTCCATTCGTGTTCTTTTCGCTTTATTTCTCGTTCAATAGTTTCAAAACCTCGTTCATGTCTTCGGTAAAAAATGTAAAGTCGTGCAGGTTTTCTTTCATCGGCATGGGATAGTCGCGGTTAAGTCGCACAAGAGACGCTTGTGGAAGGCTTGCGGCAAGTTGCTCGAAAGGGAAGCGAATGATGCCAGGCGTGTTGAAACCAACGCCCATTTCCAGCAAAAGCAACTTTCCTGTGCAGGCTTTTTCCACAAAATGTCGATAGGCGTTGGCTTGTTTGTGCCAGTGGCGGTCTTCAACAAAGGTGTCGTCGCATCGCAGGTTGGGGCTTAATGGTTCGCCCGTTTCGGGGTGTCGCGGTACCATTTCGGTGGATATGCGGCAATCGTGTATGGCATTGAGGGCCTTTTTCACCCAGGCTTCGTTGTAAACAAGCGTCTTGTTCTCACCGCTTTTGCTCTGCAAATAAGCATAGTCGCCTTGCGTTGCAAAGATGATGTCGGGTGCAAACCCCGACTTTTCGAATTGTGCATCCACGTTGGTGGTTATCACGAAGTGGCTTTTTGTGGCCACGAGCTGTAAAAGTTCGCGATATAAGGGCGTGCCACTGGGGCGATAGCGGGCAAACCAAATGTGTTTGGCCCAGTATGCCCAACGTTCTTCGTCGGTTTTAAAAGGATAGAACGACGAAGAATAAAGATCGGTGATGCCATAACGTTCAATCCACGGCTTGAACTCGCGCTCAAAGTCGGCTCCTGTATAGTTAAGGCCGGCTGCGGCCGACAGTCCTGCGCCTGCGCCGATGAGAATGTGGTCGGCTTCTGCGATAAGTCGGCGCACATGCGCTATGCGTTCAGAGAAGTTGTTGGTAAATGTCATAGTCGGTGTCGGTGAAAACGTTGAAAACAATGGTTTGCAGGTGCTTTCGTTGATAAGCGCGCACGGTGTTAACGGCTATTTCGGCAGCCAACTGTTGCGGAAAGCGGAACACACCCGTTGAGATACAGCAGAAAGCGATGCTTTTTAGCGCATGCGTTTCGGCCACGTCGAGGCAAGCGCGATAGCAGTTGGCCAGCTCTGCCTGTTGTTTTTCGGTGGGTATGCCGTTGGCAATGATGGGGCCCACGGTGTGGATGACATAGCTGGCAGGCAGGTTGAAGCCGGGCGTTAGCTTTGCTTGTCCTGTTTTTTCTTCGTTTCCTTGGCATTGCATCAGCTCATGTCAGGCCCATCGCAGCTGAATGCCGGCCGCCGAGTGTATGGCATTGTCGATGCAGCTGTGCAAAGGAACGAAACAACCCAGCATTTGGCTGTTGGCTGCGTTGACAATGGCGTCTACTTTCAGCCTTGTGATGTCGCCTTTCCACAGCAGCATCCCCGTTTCTTCGAAAGTCACCACGCCTTTTTCTTCTCGTTGCAGGCTTAGTTCGGCATCTTGTGCCTCAAGGAGAGCTTCGGATGGGGCAGAAGGTTGCCAAACGTTCATCAAAGCGCGCATCATTCGTTGCTTTTCGGGCAAAGTGTTGGGTGTG
The DNA here is from genome assembly GCA_905373605.1 of uncultured Prevotella sp. Lineage (GTDB taxonomy): Bacteria > Bacteroidota > Bacteroidia > Bacteroidales > Bacteroidaceae > Prevotella. The sequence goes on along the minus strand of CAJPTO010000258.1, from coordinate 1,430 downwards.
GGCGTGTTGGTTCCCACTTCGGCTTTGAGCAAGTTCAAGGCCTTGTCTATGTTGTCAATGCGATTCATTGTGTGTTTTATTTTGTTGCAAAACGTTCTCCAACGAAGCCATTCCCCACATCGCCCGTTCGCAAGTCGAAGTGTTTGAACACGGGTGGAGTGGGGTGCAGGTCGTAATAGTCCATCTCTTCGATGTGAAGAGCAAAGTAGGCCAGCTTGTCATAGCTACTGTAAAGGCGTGGAAGTACGGGATTGTTGTCGTAAATCCAGCGTTGGCAGGCATCGTCTACATCGAAACTCACCTTCCCAGGGCAACGAACCGACACGCGATTGGCCGAAGCAAGCACCTCAACGTATGGGTTTTGTTGTAGCTGGTGGTACACCTCTTTCTGTGGCGATGTGGCAAAAAAGAGTGTTGTTCCCACTTGTCGCATAATCTGGAAAAGGCGTATTTTGGGGCGGTTGCCCTCGCTTGTGGCGAAGGCAACCTCCTTGTTTTGGCTTAAAAAGTCTAAAGCTGTTTGCATTGTGGTCGACTTTTTGTTTCGTTTGTTAGTGCTTAGTTCAGTCCGTTGAACTTACCATTTTGGTGTTTCCATTCGCTTTGTGGTGCGATGGTTTCCATCACGTCCCAGTGTTCGGCAATCTTTCCGTTCTCAACACGGAACAAGTCGTAGTAACTGGTGGGTTTTCCTGCAAACGCTCCCTCGCTGATGGCCAGCACAAAGTTGCCAAGTCCCAACACTTTATGCAGTGTGTGGTATTCCATTTTGATGCCTTGTTGGGCCAATTGTTGCAGCGCATTGCCCAGTCCGTCTAGTCCATCGCCCATCGAAACGTTGTGTTGCAGGTAGGCGTTACCGTCGAAATAGCTGGTGAGTCGTTCGGGGTGTTCGCCCTTAAGCACATCGTTAACAAAGTTTTGTACGAGCGTTTTGTTGGCCTCCGTCTTGTCTTGGTCGGCAAATTGCGTTGTGCCGTCAAACGGTGTGCGGCCAGCAAGGTTCTTACTTCCATCGTAAGGCATCAGGTTGTCCCAATGTTCAACGATGAGTCCGTCTTCAAAGCGGAAGATGTCAAAGCCAGCTTTCGGGCCAAAAAAGTTGTAGTCGGTTTGGCAAACCACAAAGTCGCCGTCTTCAAAAGCGCGAACGGTGTTCACTTTGGGCTTTTCGGGATAGTCGGCAAGGCCAGCAAGAGCGGCACCGAAGCCTTGAAGTCCATCGCCAACGGTGAGGTTGTGTTGTTTGTAGTTGGCGGCATTGATGTAAGCAATGGGGGCTTGGTCGCCCGTTTCTATGGCTTTAAGCACTGCCACAGCCTTCTGTGTGTTGGTGGGTTGTGCGTTATTAACGTTGTTATTGCCATTGTTTTCGTTTTGAAACTTGTTCTTTTCCATTGTTGTTCGTATTTAATTTTTGTTGTTATTGT
>CAJPTO010000257.1 GCA_905373605.1 uncultured Prevotella sp. | reverse complement strand
ACGCCATGCAAACAAGAACACCGCCTTTCTTCCACCCGGCGATTTACCAATGCCACGTTTGGTGCCGCTTTGTTTTCATAATGAAGTTACCTTGACTTTTTCTTACTTTCCACTTACAATTCGTATCCGTGGCTTGTTACCGACAAATACACCAAAATCTCACGCTATATGATGTTGGTAGGGCTTAATACATAACCCTTTGGTGTAAATGCTCATTGTTATGAGGAGCTATTACGCCAACTACAGCGAAGCGGTAGTTGGCGTAACGATGCATTCTAAATGCTAACTATCATACATTAAAAGTCAAGACAACTTCTATGTGAATTTCATTAATCACAAACCCATCGGCAGAATTAAGTATGCCTTAAGGCTGGTTCTAAAAATTCCACGCAAAAGTCCATTTCCTTTTTATTATTTAGCACTTTGCTCTCTTTTTGCTTTTATCTGGCATCTTTCGCTTACTCTTTCAGTCGCATAGTTCACTATGGTCCTTCAATCGTAAACGAAATCTGCTCAGTTAAAAGCTAAAAATACAGCAAAGGCAATTTTTAGAACCATCTTTAAATGAATACCGCCAACGGGTTGGACAAAGAACAATACAAAAGTTCATCATAAAAACGGGGATGCATCAAGCCTGATGCATCCCCGTTTTATTGTTTATTGCGGGCAAAGGGTTGGAGATAGGGCTAGGGTTTCTAGGGCTGCTAGGGCTACCTTGGCTTACTAGAGTTGCTAGGAAGTCTAGGTAGCTCGGGGTTCTAGGAGTTCTAGAAAAGCCAGAGCCCCTAGAATGCCTAGCCCTTTTAGGGTTTTGCCCCTGCCATAACGCCCTTATTTCTTCTGCGGAACCAGCATAAACGTGAACGTGTATTGCTTGTATGGCAGGCGATAAGGCGGAAGAGCGATGGCATCGCGGCTCCAACTGTTCACTCCGCCTAAGCCTGTTTGGGCCAAGTCGATGCAAAGCTCGGTGTACTTAGACTTTGGAACCTGTGGCGAATGGCGTTGCGCCTTCTCCAATCCCTCGTCAAGGTCGGCGATGGCATAATGCAATGCACTGGCCGAGAACAGCTCGGGCGACACGATACGGAAGCCAAAACCACTGTCATCCGTTTGTTTCCACCAGCGTATGTCGCTCTTCGTGCCAGTTTCTTGCGGCCGGATATAAGGATAAAATTGCTCATCGGCCGATTGTTTATAAATGCCCACGTTCTGCGAAAGCTTGCGGTCGGCATAGTTTTCGATGGGTCCACGGCCGTAAAATTCGCTTGTCTGCATGCCATAAGGCAGCTGCATCACCATGCCATAACGCAAGAGGAAGGGGCGTTGGTCGGCAGTCTTGGGCGTAAGCTGCTGAGTTACGCGGAGCGAACCATCGGCCAGGACGCTGTAAGTGAGCGTCAGTTGCGCGCCCACTTCGGGCATGTCATAGTCTGCATGCACATCCGCCTTGTTGGTTTTCTTATCAAGCGTTGCGGTGATGGCCACGAGTTGCAGCTTCGGTTCGCGCCAGATGCGATTGTTTTTTTGCACCCCTGCACCCATGTCGTTGTCCGTTACGGCGCGCCAGAAGTTGGGTTTGAGCGTGCCACCTTGCCCAAGAAGCGAACGTCCGTCCACATCATAGGCAGAGAGAAAGCCCGAAGTGCGGTTGAAAGCCACGTTGATGTGCTTGTTAGACACCGATATTTGGCTTTCGTTGGCCTTGTTACGAAGGGCAAGTCGCGTGTCTTTCGTCACCTCGGGGGCTTTCGGCAAGCGGCGGAAACAGCTTCCTTCTTGCATTTCAAACTGGTTGTGGGCCACGCGTGTGCCAGCATCGAGCAGCGGTTCGGCCGTCTTGAGCACGAAGTCTATGTTCAACAGCAACTCTGCATGCTGGCAAAGACCCTCCATTTTGATGGGGAGCGTAATCTCTCGGCGTTGTTGTGGCTGCACATCTAGCTGGTCTATCTCGCCCTTTTGTACGGCATTGCCATTCTTAAGCAAAGTCCAAACCAACTTATAGTTGTCCAGGTTGCGGAAGAAATTCTCGTTATACACACTTATCTTTCCCGCTTTCAGGTCCACGGGTTCAGCCCAGATGTTCTGATGCCAGTAAGCAATTTCGTAGGCATGAGGGTTAGGCACGCGGTCGGGACTGATAATTCCGTTGCAATTAAAGTTGTTGTCCGATGGGTCGTAGTCGTTATAATCGCCACCATATTTATATATCTCCACGCCGTTTTTGTCTTTTGCGCGAAGCCCCTGGTCAACAAAGTCCCAGATAAAGCCACCTTGGAACTTGGGATATTTGCGCACCAAGTCCCAGTATTCCTTAAATCCACCCGAGCTGTTACCCATTGTATGGTTATATTCGCATTGTATCAGCGGTCGCGTTTTGCTTTCGTCGCGAGCGTAATTTTCGCACCATTGGTGGGTTCTGTACATGGGACAGGCAATGTCAGTGCTAGGTCCATCCACGCCACCACGTTCCCATTGCACGGGCCGGCTTGGGTCGTAGTGCTTAATCCACTTGTAAGCAGCGGCGAAGTTAGGCCCGTCTACCGTCTCATTTCCTAAGCTCCACGTGATGATGGAGGGATGGTTGAAGTAGGTTTGCACGTTGTTTTGGTTGCGTTGCAATATCTGCAAGGCAAACATAGGCTTCTTTGCAGGCGAGTCGTCACCGTATTGAAAGCCGTGCGACTCTTGGTTTGCCTCGGCAACGACGTAGAGTCCGTATTGGTCGCAGAGCTCATACCACCTCGGATCGTTGGGATAATGGCTCGTTCGCACGGCGTTGATGTTGAGCTGTTTCATGATGCGGATGTCTTGCACCATGCGTTCCCGGCTCACCACATAGCCCCCGTCGGGGTCTATTTCGTGTCGGTCGGCACCCTTGATGAGCACTGGCTGCCCGTTAACCAGTAGTTGTGCGTTGCGTATTTCCACCTTTCTGAATCCCACCTTCTGCGTGCAATGGGACACATACACCGTTGTATCCAACTTCGAAGGCTTTTGTTCTTTCTTCACGCGCATGTCCATAACGATGGTATTCAGCGTATATAGATAAGGAGTTTCGGCCGTCCACCGCTTTACATTGGGCACATTGAGCGTAGTTTTGCCGCTGTTGGCGCGTTCTTGTGCCACGATGTTGCCCTCGGCATCCACCAGTTGGTAAATCAAGGTCACGCTTCCCGTTGTCGTTGCATCGAGGGTAAGCGTGCCGTTGGTGTAGTTGTCGGTAAGGTCGGGCGTAATGCGCAGGTCGTTAAGTTGCGCTTTCTTGTCGCGAGCGTAGAGGTAAGACTGGCGCGCCACGCCCGAAAGCCGCCAGAAATCTTGGTCTTCGCAATACGAGCCATCGCACCAACGGAAGGTTTGGAAGGCGATGAGGTTCGCCCCTGGCTTGAGATAAGGCGTTATGTCGAACTCGGGAGCCACCTTGCTGTCTTCAGAATAGCCCACGAAATGGCCGTTAACCCAGAGGTAGATGTTGCTCGTTACCGACCCGAAATGCGCCACCACCTGCTTTCCTTTCCATGTATCGGGGATGTTAATGGTGCGTCGGTAGCTGCCCACATGATTGTCTTTGACAGGCACTTCGGGCGGATTGTTCTTGAAATGTCCGCGCCATGCAAAGCCCACATTGAGGTAAACGGGGTCGCCATAGCCGTGAAGTTCCCAGATGCCAGGCACAGGCATGGTGCCCCAAGCGGCATCGTTAAAACCCGTTTCGTAGAAATTGGTGGGGCGTTGGTCGGCATTCTCCACCCAGTTGAACTTCCAATCGCCGTGCAAGGACAGGAAATTGGCCGAGCGTTCGATGTCGCCCACACGGGCTTCTTCTGCATTCTTGAAGGGGAAGATGCCCGTGTGCATGGGCAAGCGGTTGAGGGTG
>CAJPTO010000256.1 GCA_905373605.1 uncultured Prevotella sp. | reverse complement strand
CAAAAAGACAGCAAAGAGCTAAATAATAAAAAAGAAATGAGCTTTTGCGTGGAATTTTTAGAACCAGCCTTAATTGACAAGCTCTCGAAAGCTGTTTCCTAGAAGTGGCTTTCGGTTTTTTTTTGCTGGCGCATGGTTAGTGTTGTTAGCTTGTCAACTTGTTAACTTGTCAACTTGTCAACTTATAAATAGACAGATAATTATGACAACTCAACAATTAGCCGACCAACACAAGGTGGATTACCGTTCTTTAGAGGACTTTTGCATAGGCTCTGTGGCCTTTACTGCGGAGAATGCTTTGCGGATGGTGGAACTTTTGCGTGAAGAAGTTACGCCGATATTAGGCGTAGACACATATAAACTGATGCCAGATGGATATCTAGATGTGGTATATGACTTTTGCTTTTGTGAACGTAAAGACCACGAATTGATATTTGAATACACCCAACGCAGTTGCGATATGAGTGCTAACCACATTCGCAGAGTTGCTAAAGCAATGGAAGAGGAATGCAAAAAAGAACATTCCGAATTGCTCTTCGATATAACGAACCTTGATTTGGAGTGGAAACCAGATGCTGAACGTATGTGGTAATGTGCGTTTGTTAGTTGATAAATTAACGGGTTGACAAGCTTACAAGTTATTCTCCTTAACGTTGGCGCGCGTTAAGACACGTCTATACACGAAGAAACCAACATCGTGCTGTAATGAAGACCCAAGTTAAAGATGAACTTTGCCACAACGATGTTTTCGCAATTCGGGAAAAAGCCTTACCTTTGCATCGTTTTCACGGATAATGCCCGCCTTGCTGCGTGCATGGAGCCAAACACAACACATATTATCGTAGAACATAGACCCCGGGTTGTCGGGTTTTAAATGGCTAAACAGTTTTTCGTTATCTTCGGATGCCTCGCCCTAGGCGAAATCATCGTATGGGCGACAGGCATCAAATTGCCTTCCAGCATCATTGGCATGTTGCTACTCACGTTTTTTCTTAAGACAAAAGTAGTTAAACTGGAGTGGGTAGAGAAGTTGTCTAAGTTTCTCTTGGCCAATCTTGGCTTTTTCTTTGTGCCACCTGGTGTGGCCATCATGCTTTATCTTGACGTTATCCACAAAGAGTTGCTCCCCATTGCAATGGCCACAGTGCTAAGCACCATATTGGTGTTGGTGGTTACGGGACACATGCACCAGTTTGTGGTGAATGCCGAACGAAAAATCATCGCGATGAACATGAAACGAAAAAGAAAAGAACGCACGCACGACACAACAATCCACACCGCTGAACCAACAACGCTCAACACCAATTCCTCTACAAAGGAAGAAGGGAGTGATATTCCTTGATTATTAAGAATTGAGGTAAGTTTATGAGTTTAGTTGAGGAGTTAATGAGTTAAGTCGTTATGAAGTTAAGCCAAATGCTTTCTGACTTTCACGCTTTTCTCTTTTACAGAAACACATGCTCTTTTGACAGAAGTACATAAGGACATAGAATAAGGACAATGGGTGTGCATAAGTGGCGATACTTCTTTTCAATTCTCCACGCGTTTAAGGCGTTAGCCATTCTTTCACCTTTTCACTCTTTCACCTTTATCAGGCGTTAGCCATCTTTTCACCCTTTCACCCCTTCACCCTTTCACTTTAAATAATTGTTATGCAACAGCTATTTTCAAATCAATACATCATACTGGCAATGACCTTTGCCGTGTTTTATTATTTCCGCCGACTTCAATACCGCACAGGGTGGATATTGCTCAACCCCATACTCATCGCCATCGTGTTGCTCATAGCCTACTTAAAGCTCACTGGCGTATCTTTCGAGACCTTCGAAGAGAGTGGCAGCCTGATAGACTTCTGGCTTAAGCCTGCCGTTGTGGCCCTTGGCGTGCCGCTGTATCTGCAATTCGAAGCCATAAAGAAGCTGTGGCTGCCCATTGTGCTGTCCCAGTTGGTGGGCTGCATGGTAGGCATTGTCAGCGTTGTTTTCATTGCCCAGCTGTTTGGAGCATCGCGAGTGGTGATTATCTCTATGGCCAGCAAGTCGGTAACGACACCCATTGCCATGGAAGTGACGCAAGCACTTGGCGGAATTCCTTCGCTAACGGCCGCCGTGGTGGTGATAACAGGCATCTTGGGAGCCATTCTCGGGTTCAAGACATTGGCAATGGGACATGTAAGTAGCCCCATAGCCAAGGGATTGTCAATGGGTACGGCCTCACATGCCGTGGGTGCGTCTACAGCAATGGGCATAAGCAACAAGTATGGGGCGTTCGCTTCGCTGGGAATAACGCTCAATGGCATCTTCACAGCCCTGCTCACCCCAACCCTATTGCGGATAATGGGATTTATCTAACATGCCCTTCATGGGTTAATTTAGGTTTAAGAACTACCCTTTGGCCTTAAACGCTGAAGTGTTGCAAAGCCAAAGCTAGTGACTTCTTTAATTGCCCAGCCATAAAATAGAAGAAAGGCATGCTCGTGTTTTCATCGCGCGAGCGGCGTAGGGCAATGAAATATGCATTCCTGTCTTCCTCAAAAACGGTCGTAGGGAAGAGGTTGAAAAGAAACTGAACATAATGCATCAACAAACGAGCTGTACGCCCGTTGCCATCCACCCAGGGATGGATGGTTGCCAAGTTGAGGTGCGCATCAAAGCTAAGTTCGTAACACTGACGGACTGACAAGGGAGTTTCGATGCTTGATTGCAATTGCCTGCAAAGCGCGTCTACCCGCATTGGCACCTTCTGATAACTCATATACGAGCGGCCACCGATGCCAGCCGTGACATTACAAAGGCGATATTCGCCTTTCGTGGAGTCGAAAGAACCCGTCATCACTTTGTGCACACAGCCCGTGGTGCGCATCAATGTCGCATTCAAGTCGCGTAATAACGTTGGCGTTACAGGTGTTTTGCGCCAAGCTTCCGTCTTGGCCAGTTGGTATGCCTCTTTCAAGTCCACGTTCATGAGGTGATGCACCAGCGATTTTCTGTCTGCCGTAAGCCCTTCGTCGAAGAGCAAGTACACTTCATCTGCTGTCAGCGCGCTCTCTTCGATGGCGGTTGAGTGAGCAATGAGCGTATAGAGAAGGTGTTTTTCAAAGCCTTCCACCTCACCAATGCCCTTTTGTGCAAATCGCCTTTGCAGCAATTCTATTTCATTCCAGGTGTTTTCGTACATTGTTGCTTGCTTGCGTTGTTTGTTTTCAAAGATGGTGTTGTTTATTCAACATCGAAGTCGTAAAACTTCAGCAGCACATTGCCGTCTGTTTGGTAAAAAACGCAGTAATGTCCTGGGGAAAGTGCGGAGATGTCAAACACATATACGTTGCCTGAAACAGGTTTCAGCCATAACTCGAGAATGCTTTTAGGGTGGGTGTTGCGGCTAAAAGGCGTAAGTTTCATGCAAGTGAACATGCGCCTGTCTTTCTTCTCTTTGAGCCTTCCCACCTTAAAGTTATGGTGATGCAATATTTTGGGGTCTAATATTTCCACATAAAGCTGCCTTATGCCTTTTAGTTTTGTTGATGCAGCCTTACCTTTAAATTCTATTTTCAATGAATAGATGAAGACACCAGACATGTAATCGAAGTATTCAAGCTTGTCTTCCAACTGAATTTTGGTGCTGTCGGCGTCGTAGTAGAAAACGTTGAACAACGAGTCGTCCCGCATTTGCAGGACGGAGTCGGTTTGTTGGGCATAACTAAAGACGGCGATAAGGCAACCGAGGCATGTAGATAATAACCTTTTCATAATTTTCTTGTTTTGTGTCTTGCTGTTTGGCGGCAGGGCAGATTATCATTCTCGTTTGGCGAGAGGGGTTAAGCGAAGCTCTGCACTTGCTGCTTAGCACGCCCAACTCGCATCCAAAATTAGCCATTTCAATTTGTTTG
>CAJPTO010000255.1 GCA_905373605.1 uncultured Prevotella sp. | reverse complement strand
GGCCATACCTTCCACCTTACGCCCCGCATTCTGCCGAGGGTCTGGTAAGAACTTCCTGCCGAAGTCTCGGAGGTGATTAGACACAGAGTTGTTGAAGTGGCCATAGGTATTCCCCAGCCATGCGATGTGGGCGTTGCGGCATTGAACACCAAGTAGATGGCGGCTGGGAAAAGCATGCCGCAAAGGGCTGCAACGACAGGAAGCGTCACCTTACTTAAATGGCGTAGCTCGCCTCCAATGAACTCGCGCTTCAGCTCTAACCCTACAACGAAGAAGAACATCGACATCAATCCATCGTTAATCCAATGCTCCAAACTGAAGTTGAGGTAGGTTTGGCCGTTCACCGAAAACCCGAAATGGTGTTCAAGAAAATGGGTGTAGGCATCGCGAAAAGGCGAATTGGCCAGGAAAAGGGCCAACAGCACGAACACGCCCAGAACAATTCCGCTAGACCGTTCGCGGTGAAGAAACTGCAAAGTGGGCATTACTAATCTGTTTTCTAACTCTTTCTGATAATGTTGTTTCATCTATCCTAAGTGCAAAATATATGTTTTTGTGCGGTGCTTCCCCACGTCTTGTTCGCTAAAAATGGGCGCACGTAAGAACCTGTCCCAAAAGAAACCCATGCGCCGAAAGCACCTTTGCCAGATGCAAATTTACAAAAATAAAAGCGTTCGGCAAGCTTGGCACGTTGCATTTTTTGGGTTTCAAAGCTTGTGGATGTCAACACAAATGCGTAACTTTGCCCTCAAACGACAACTTATGCCCAATCAAGAGAAAACACTTTGGCAGGTGGTGAAAGGCTATTTCAACGCCCTGCCCGACAAGGAAAACGAGAACGAAACCATACGCCAGATACATAGCGGCGTAACTTTTCACGGAGCCAACCTCTGGGTGCTTATCTTTGCCATCCTCATTGCATCGTTGGGCCTGAACGTCAACTCAACAGCAGTAATCATCGGTGCGATGCTTATCTCGCCTTTGATGGGACCTATCATCGGCATGGGTTTGGCAGTGGGCATCTCCGACCTAGACTTGCTGAAACGTTCGGCCACGCATTATCTCGTGGCTACGGTGATTAGCGTCATCACGGCCACGCTCTACTTCCTCATTACGCCGCTAACCGAGGCGCAATCTGAACTGCTTGCCCGCACATCGCCCACGCTCTACGATGTGCTCATCGCCCTTTTCGGTGGCGCAGCAGGCATCTTGGCCCTCTGCACAAAGGGAAAAGGCAACGTCATCCCTGGCGTTGCCATCGCCACTGCACTGATGCCACCGCTGTGTACAGCGGGTTATGGACTGGCTGTGGGCAATGCTTCCTACTTCTTTGGCGCGTTTTACCTGTTCTTCATCAACACGGTTTTCATCGCCCTTGCCACGTTCCTAGGCGTGCGCATGTTGCGATTTAAGCGCAAGGCTGCTGTAGATGCCACGCGCCTGGCAGTGGTAAACCGCTACATCATTGGGGCTGTGGTGCTCACGATGTTGCCTGCTGCCTACATGACGGTGCAGATTGTGAAAGCCAGTGTGCAAGAAAACGCCATACTGAAATTCGTGAAATCAGAATTTGAAGCCAAAGGGGCGCAAATCATCTCGCACAAAGTGGACAGCAAAACGAATGCCCTGAACATCGTCACGGTGGGTAAACGGCTCACCAACAACGAGATTGAACAAGCGCGGAAAGCCATGAACGAATATAAGCTCGATGCCTTTAAGCTCAACGTGATACAGGGAACGCAGACAGACAGCTTGATGCTCAGCCAGATGCTCAGCCTTAACGGCAGCGCAACGCAAGCCAAAAACACCCAACTTCTGGAGCAAGCCGACCAAATACAGACGCTCAAAGCCAAAACCGAACATTATGAACGCTTGCCCAGATTGGCCAACGACATGCGGAAAGAGATACAAGCGGTGTGCCCTCAAGCACGAAGCATCAGCCTTGCCAACGTGGCTGAGGCGCGCGTAGACACCACTGGCACAGCCCAATATGTGCTGGCGGTGGTGGATTGCAAGGGCAAGCTGTCGGCGGCCGACAAGAAAAGGTTGCACCAATGGTTGCGAGCTAGGCTCAAAGTAGACAGTTTGAGGTTACTGGTTGAATAGGGAAGTCGTGGCGTTGCGTGGCAATGCCCACGCCAGAGGGCATAGCTTGAGATGAAGCCACAATGCGTTAGCTTCTTTTCTATGAGAATGGGGGCATGCCTAAACGCAGAATTGTGGGGCATTGCCTTCATGTTGATGGCTTCCACCCCATCTTGAACAACAAAGAAACGACCGTTGTCAATGCGTTATTCTTGCGCTTTGATAACGGTTTTTCATTATACGGATGAAAGCTTTGGCCAAGACTGAATGGTTTTTGAAATGGCATGCCAACAAGGTTGTTAGTTATCTTTTTCTCACAAAAAGGCGTGTTTTGCTGAATTACAATTCTTAATAAGTAAAGTTTTCAGCAAAGATTTTAACATTATGGCTGCTCTCGCGCGCCTCAATTTGCCCATTGCCCACAAATAATCCATTCTCGCATGGGGTTGTTGCATGCAAATTAGGGGTGAGAGGGCACACCTGACACGGCTTTTTGCCCTTTTTACCCACCTTTTGGCACAAGACCATGCTAAATGCGGCAAAAAGCCGTGCGATTTGCATGAAAAAGCCTAGCAAAGTGCCTCACTTAGCTCTGCTTTTTGCATGAAAAAGCCGGGCTAAATGCATCAAATTGCTGGGTAATGGATGGAAAAGGCGTTGTCTAAGACGGACAAAGCAACGATGAATGCCATGAAATGGGTGGGAAAGTTGGCCAAAACATAGCGCCAAAAACACAAAACGGAAACAATCTAGCGAAGCTAAATGATGCAAAAAACATCGTTTAGCCTCTTGTTTTTACAAAATGGGCAACTAAAAAAACGCTAGTGACGGCGTTTTGCTGGTTTAAAAGCTTTGAAAAACGCTAGAAGTGCGCGTGGAAAAACACCGTTTCGTAAAATAAAGAGAGAAAAATTTAAGATATAAATGAAATGCCTTTGGGAAACGATAAGTATATGCCTTGCCAACAAAACACACTCCTTTTCTTCCACCAATCGATTTGCCAACGATGGGTTTGGCGCGCGTTGTTGACATGTGTTTATGCTTATCGAAAGCCTATTTCATGCACATGGTTTCACTTGCGGCGCATCTTGTTAGGCGATGCGCCACGGGCAATCACGCGTCCAACGTTAGGTTGTCGCAGCACCAGCCGCTGGCAGCGGCGGCATCAGCGGCATGGTACTGGCACATCAGCGACAACGAGATAGCCAACAACGTCATAACACCCCGCAATATATTCAACAAAAGCAAGGTGATGACGCTGAAAGGCAAGCCATGCGCACCGCCCTTTTCAACAGGCATCAGGGGCAAATGCACACCGAAGGCATCAGAAGCTGATGGTGATGCCACCCGACAAGGCGAAATTCTTTGGGAAAACGCCCGACATTTTGCGTGGGGCGAAGGTTTCGAAAAAGTTGTATTGGGCACCTGCATACAGCCCGAAGATCTCGCCGAAGTTGAAACGAACGCCCGTTTGCAAGGAAGCAGTCTTAAGACTAACCACCGGACCGAGGTAAATGTCAAAGTTGTCGGGCAGTTTGAAGAGTTCCATGAAATGGTAGTTCAGGTAAAAAGAAAGGTCCGAATAATCGTAAAACTCAAACTCATTGTCTTTGTCCTCTTGCTTATGCGAGAGGAACGTAACCTTTGTTCCATACGAGAAGAAGTCGTTGATGCCCTCTTCGTAGCCCAATTCAAGGCCATTAAGGTTGCCTACGCGTGTGTAACCCAGGTACATTTTCATGTCGTCGTCGCCGTCGAAGGCCTGTGCGTGCAGCTCTGTGGCGCAAAGCACCAAGGCAAGTGCAGCCAACACCCGTGCCAGGTCGCG
>CAJPTO010000254.1 GCA_905373605.1 uncultured Prevotella sp. | reverse complement strand
GCCGAAGCTTTGGTGGCGGCTTTTGCGCCAATGGGCAGCAAGCAAATGGCCAAGCACAAGGCAAGCACCGTAAGGGTAGGGGCTTTCTTATTCGATTTCATAGTGGCTTCGATGTCCATAATGGCCTTGACAGCCATGTCGTATGTCTTGTTCATATTGCCTTGCGAGTCGCCTGGCGCATAGCGTTCGAACTCGCATTCGTCGATGGCAGCGATGAAACTGTTCACTGTTTCGGCGTTAACAGCCCTTCGATTGAGTGTCTCGGCGATGTTTTCGCGCGTTAGTTGTTCAACAGAGATGCCCAGTTTGTCGCTCACATATCCCCAAAGTGCGTGCAACACCTCGTCGTAGAACTCGTTTTGCCGGTTTTCGGCCATCAGTTTCCCTGCCAGTTTCAGCCTTCGTGCGGCCACCTTGTTGGCCCTTGAGCCGCGAAGTCGGCGCGAGTCGGAATAGATTTCCTGCCTTTGGCGCAACACAATGAATGCAGCCACCGTTGCACCAACGATAACGAGGAGCAGCACAAACCACAAAGGCGAGCCGAAGAAGATGCGGTTAGACTTCAACATCACGGCAGGACCCTGCATGATGGGGCGTATGTCTTTGTTCTGTTCGTCTTCAAACTTGCTCATTTCCGAACTTGTTCCCGTGCCTTTCTCTATGTTGAGCGTGAAGCGTTGGGTGCGAATGGTGCGGTATTGCTGGGTCTTGGTGTCGTAGAACACAAACTCTGTGGGTGGTATCTCGTACTTCCCAATCTGTTGTGGAACGGCAAGGTAGTCGTAAATCATGTTTCCTTCGATGCCGTTGGTGGTGAGTTGGGTCTTGTCTGTCACCTTCACGTCATATTTGTCGAAGCTTTTGGGGAAGTTAACTGTGGGAGCTTTGAGCAGTTTGAGGTTTCCCGTGCCGCTCACCACAATGCGCATGTTGAGCGGTTCGCCCGTTTTCACTTCCTTTTTGTTGAGTTGCGCCGAGATGGTGAAGCTGCCAACGCCGCCCGAGAAGTTGGCGGGACGTGTGGGAAGCGGGTCTACTTGCAGGGTTAGTCCTGGTGCGACAATCTCTTTTTTCAGTTCCACGTAGCCGGCACCACCGTTGAAGATGGCCTCAAAGGGGTCTACGTTGCGGTTTCTTTGCACCACAATGCCATCGAACTTGATGCTGGGTATCTTGAGTTCACCGCTCATTTGGGGGTACATCACATATTGACTCCACGTAACACACTTGTAATTCTTGCCGTTGAGCCTTTCCAGGTGGAAGCTTTTTTGCGTGGGCAACTTCACCTCTTGGGTGTGAAAGCCGTTAAGGTCGGGCATCTTGCCGTTTAGTTGTGTGAGTTCCACCAGGCTATAGACCTTGTACGAGAGCAGCACGGGCTCTTGTTCGCGCACCCTTTTCTTGCTTGCGCTCACCTTAATGAAGAGGTCGCTTCCCGAAATGTTGCTTCCTGCAGCCTTTACGGCATCTTCATCGTTGTCGTAATCGTGCATTCTGGGTGCTCCGTTGGCATTGGGCTTGGCCGTACCCACCACGTTAATCTTAACAGCGGGCGACATAATGGCCTTGCCATGCACGATGGCCTTTGCAGGCGAGATGGTGTAAGCACCGTTTTTCGTGGCGTAGAGTGTGTAGGTGTAAGTTATCGACGAGCTGGAACTGGTGTGTCCGTTCGTCATTTGGTAGCTCGACTGCGATGATGTGTAGGGCCCGGCAATCACTTCGATAGCCGCAGGGATGTTGCCGGCCTTAAAGTCGTCTACGTCTTGTGTGTTGATGGTATAGGCAATGCGGAAGTTCTCCCCGGCGGCCACTCTCGAAGGTGCCGACACCGTTAGGCGTTGGGCAGTTCCGATCATGGCATAGGCCAGGGCAACCATCAGTAGGATATGTCTTTTCATTCGCTTCATAGAACCAATTGTTTTGTTTGATACGCTTATCGTTAGCAAAATTGTTACCAGTTCTTTTCAACCGTTCTTTTCGAGGGCTGTTGTGCTGCCTTCTTCAGCCTTTGCTGCGTGGCTTTTTCGTTTTGTATGGTAGCGTTGAGAAGCTGTTCAGCGTTTTCCTTGCTCATTTGCTCCTTGGGTTTGGGTTGTTGTTTCTCTTTCTCTTTCTTCTCTTTTTGCTGTTCTTGCTTTTGTTGTTGTTGCTGTTGCTGCTTTTGTTGGTCCTTGTTGTTTTTGTTCAGTCGCTTGCAAAGGGCCAGGTTATAGCGCGTTTCGTTGTCGTTGGGGTTGTTGCGCAGTGCCTCTTCGTAGGCTTTGATGGCATCTCCGTACAGCTGATGTCGCTGGCAGATGGTGCCGATGTTGTGGTAAGCCATTGCCTTTCGCGTCTTGTTGGTTTCCATCTTTCCTGCATTTTCCAGCTGAACGATGGCCGCTGAGTCTTTTTGTTGCATCATCAGGGCGTTGCCAAGGTTGTAAACGGCGTGTGCATTGTTGCCGTTTTGCGACATGGCCTTGCGGTATTCCACCTCGGCTTTGGGGAAGTTTTGACTTCTAAACAGCTTGTTTCCCGTGCGGATGTAATGGCGGTCGCTTTGTGCGAAGGCCAAAGTAGGCGCGATGAGCAGCAGCAACATGACCGCCCCTTTACGCGAACCGAAGAGGTGGATGTTGCGAAGCTTGGGGTTTTTGGTGTCGAGGATGAGTATTTCGGCAATGAGCAAGATGATGACAAGGATGCAAACGGCTTGGAACTGCTCGCCATACTCGCTGTAGATAACGGCTTGGGTGTCGGCGCGTTGCAGTTTTGCCAACTCGTTGTTCAGCTTTTCTTGTGCATCGTTGGTGTTGTCTACGTGTATATATGTGCCGTTTCCAGCCTGCGCAATCTGCTTACACATGTTCTCATTCAGCGCGGTGAGCACCGTTTGTCCGCTACGGTCGGTGAGATAACCGCCGTCGGGCAGCGGTATAGGCGAGCCTTTGGTGCTTCCGATGCCCAGAATAAACACGCGTACCCCCCTTTCGTAGGCCGCCTTTGCCGCTTCCAGTGCCCCTCCTTCGTGGTCTTCGCCGTCGGTAATCACGATAACGGCCTTGCCAATGTCTTTTTGTTGGCTGAAACTGCGCATGGAAAGGTTCAGTGCCTTGGCGATGTCGGTGCCTTGGGAGGCGATAAGAGCGGGGTCGATGTTTTGCAAAAACATCTTAGCAGACACATAATCGGTGGTTATTGGCAGCTGCACGAAGGCATCTCCTGCGAAAACCACCAGTCCGATGCGGTCGTTGGTGAAGTGGTCAACGAGGTTTTCGATGAGCAATTTGCTTTTTTCTAGCCGCGAC
The DNA here is from genome assembly GCA_905373605.1 of uncultured Prevotella sp. GTDB lineage: Bacteria > Bacteroidota > Bacteroidia > Bacteroidales > Bacteroidaceae > Prevotella. The sequence continues at coordinate 632 of CAJPTO010000254.1, read as the reverse complement.
GGCACCACATCTTGCGCCATCATCGAGTTGCTGATGTCCACGGCGATAACGGCTTCGATGCCGTTTCGCTTGTCGTGGGTTATCTTCGTGCCCATTTGTGGACGCGCAAGCATCACCACTAGCAGCGCAAATGCAGCAATGGCCAAGCCCAGTTTCACCCACGGGCGGTGCCTAGACACATCGGGCATGAGGTCTTTAAGCAGTTCGGGGTCGCCGAATGCTTTGAGTTGCTTTCGTTTGTTGCGGTGTCCTAAGAGGGCTACGAATGCCAACACCGGCACCAGCAGCAGCAACCATAGGTATATTGGGTCTTCAAATCTAAACATTTCTTTTATATTTTTGAGTTAAGGTGTCAGGGGTAAGGGGTAAAGCAGTCAGGAGAAACTAAATCGGTAAGGTCTGGCTTTGTCCGACTAAGTTCGACTTTATCCGACTAAGTCCGACTTTATCCGACAGGTTTGATTAATCCTAAACGGCGTTAGCCGTTTTTTCACCTTTCCACCCTTTCACCTTTATAGGGTGTTAGCCATTTTTTCACCTTTCCACTCTTTCACCTTTATAGGGCGTTAGCCATTTTTTCACCTTTTCACCTTTTTCCTTTAAATCACAAAGCATATCACTCCCCTCTCCCC
>CAJPTO010000253.1 GCA_905373605.1 uncultured Prevotella sp. | reverse complement strand
GAGTTGCTTAGACAACGGTTGCTTGAAGATAACCTCGCCGATAACCGACTTGTGTTTGCCGTCAACGTCGTAGGCATTGGAGAATGCAGGCTGTGCAGCGGCATGGTATGCCTTGCTGTAAGCCCTGCGATAGTCGCTGCCGATGTAGGTTGCCGTGAGGTTGGCCAGCAGGTTTGCTTTGCTAGCGAATTGCTTGTCGAGGTAAAAGTCTAGCGAGGCGTTGTGCGTTCTGTCCCTAGTGAGCAACGCTTCTGAGAAGAAAGGCGCGCCGTTGCTTTGCGCATGGCTTTGCGAAACATTTTCGGGCTGGCGCGATGTGGCGTAATTGGCCACGATGTTGAAGAAAGAGTTGCGCGTGTCTAGCAGTTTGTTATACTCCAATTTCACGCTGCCGTTGCGATAGCGGTAAGCCTTGTCGTCGCCTTTGGTGTTAAGTGTCAATTCGCTGGCAGGGTAACGCAAGGTTTTGTCGCTGTTGTTGAACACGCCACCCACGCTTTTATAAAGCCCGTCTATGGTGATGGCGAGTTGGTGTTTCTGCCCAACAAGCTTCAAATAGGCGTAGGCGTTGCCTTGTTTTGTGGTTAAGGCATGGGCGATTTGCACGCCGCCTTGCATCCCTTCATACCCTCGTTTGGTGTAAACCAATATCACCGCCGCCACGCCATCGCCGTAAACGATGCCTGGATTGTCGATGTATTCCACCCGAGCGATGTCTTGTGGTTGCAGCGCAGCAAGATCTGCCTGCCTCGAAGGCACACCGTTGATGCGTATTTGCAGTGCGCCGTTCTTCAGTGAAGATAGCGTTCGGCTTATCAAGTCGAATTGCAGGTCGGGCAACGACATGCGTTGCAACACATCGTAGGCATCAATGCTTTGCTTCTTAATGGCGTCCGACGGATAGAAAATCCACCTGTCGGCCTTCGTTTGCAGGTTGGCTGCCACCGTAACTTCGCCTAGTTGCACGGTGTCTGCCTTCAAAAAGAGTTCGCCAAGGTCTGTGTCTTTGGTCAATTCTATGGTGGGCGTGAGCATTGGCTTATATCCCACGCAGGTAATGCGCAGGCGATAGTTGGCCGAGGGGAGGTTGGTTAGGGTGAAGTTTCCGTCTTTGTTGCTTGCTGTTGATGCCTTCGGGCTGGTGTCGCCATCGGCAAACACCGTCACTTGTGCTGCCGTTACAGGCCTCTGCGTTGCTGCATCGCACGTTTTTCCACGAAGCGATAAGCCTTGGGCACACAGCGTTTGTGAGGCGCACAGCAACAGAAGGCACAGAGTTTTGTGAAGCGAAACAAGGCTCTTTGCCTGCCAGCGTGTGCCGTTCTTCTGCATGCGGTGGTATGTCTTTTCCTTATAAACCATCGTTATCTCGTTTTATCATTCCACACCTGTTTCCACATCCGAGCCTTTTAGGCGTTTGTCTCGTTTCAGTTCTTTGGCATTTCCTTTCTTAAAGGTGTATGTTATGTCGATGCCGAAGGCTCTGGCCGTGAGATAATTGGTTTGTGAACGCGAAAAGTGGGGGATGTTTTGTTCAACCATCAGCTTGTTATACTTATGGAAAGGCGAGTTAATCACCGCCCTAGCGTTTAGCGCACCCTTAAAGAACGACTTGCCAATGCCCAACGACGAAATGGAGAAGGCGTGCGCCTTTGCCCATATTTCAGCAGGGTTCTTGTAACGGCCGTATTGCAAACCGATGGTCCAACCCTTCTTTAAGAAGATGTCGCACATCAGCGTAAGGTTGTAAGTGATGTTGCTTTTGTCCCAAGTGTGTTCGCTTTCTTGGTTTTTATACCAGTCGGCATTGCCTGCAAAGGTGAGTGAAAGCAGCGAAATGGGACGATAGTTGAGGTAAAGGTTCGAGCCAAAGAGGCGTGCAAAGTGGATGTTGTGATATTGGGTGATGAGCTGTTTTTGCGTGGCATCATAACGCGGACAGACCATGATGGGGTGATTTGTCCACTTGTAATGCAGGCTGTAAGAGAGGAACAGCGTGTTGGAGTAAAGCGAGTACGATGCCTCTATGTTGTGGGTGTAGGCATCTTTCAGCAGCGGATTGCCCTCGGATGCCAGGTATTGCGAGGTAGGGGCCTTGAAAGGGTTGAGCATAAGTATGCTAGGGCGCGTTACGCCAGCATTGTAATTCAGTGAAAACGAAGAGCTTTTGGCTTGATAATAGATGCCGGCATAGGGCAAAACATAATGCTTACGGCTAGTGAAGTTGTACGCCGGCTGTTGCGTAAACCGCATCTTTAAGTCGCCATATTCCCACCTTAGCGAGGCATCGAGTGTGAAATTGCCCACGCCAAGCGAAAGGGAAGCGTAGGCTGCCGACACGTTTTGCGTGTAATTAAGCTGCTGTTGCTGGGTGTTTTCCGCGTCGTCGTCCACCCATTCACCAGCTTTCAGCACCTTGTGCGATGTGTCGGTGTTGCCGTTTCGCAAGGTTTGCTTGCCGCCAACAAGCAGTGTTGCGTTGTCGTTGTTCAGCACGTTGAGGTCTACAGAGAGGCTATGTTCGTGCAGTCCGCCGTTTGTTTTGCGCTTTGTTCGGCGTTGGGGGCCAAGTGTTTCGCTAACAGCTAGATTGTAATGCCTAACGTCTGGGTTGTAGGTATACCGATAGCCCACGACCCAATGCTCGTCGCCCGACTCGCGAAAGAGGTTTCGATAGATAACATTTGCTTCGGCTGTGCCGGCCGTGTTCTTGTTTTCGGTGTCGAAAATGCTATGAAATGGCGTTTGGCCTTGTTCGTTAAATGTTTGTTGCCAGGTGGTGTTCATGTTGGTTTGCTCTATCAATGCATGTCCATCTATGTAGAGTGTGTTGAGCGTATCGGGCCGCCATTGCAGCATCGCTCTTACCAAATGTCTGTTCCAATCGCCGTCGCCAACGCCCTCGCCGACGTTGTGCACCTTGCTCATACCTGCCATCAGACGTGATGGGCTGCTTGCGTTGGCCGTCTAACGTGTAGCCGTATCCCAGCGAATAGTCCAAGCGTTTGTATGTGCTCATGAGATTAACGCCCGCATTGGCCCTGGGTTGTGTGTTTGCTCCGCCGTTAAGGGTTAGGGCATAGTTGTCGAAAAGCTGCTTGTTGGTAACGATGTTGATTATCGCATCGCCCACATCTGCGCCATAACGGGCGTTAATGCGGCTGATTATTTCAACCTTCTTTACCGTTGCCACGGGGATGGATTGCAGCACAGCCTTGGGCGAAGACTGTGCGATGCGGTAGGGATGACCGTTAAGAAAGATGGAGAATGACGTGCTGCCCTTTACCGTGATGTTGTCGTTGGCATCTACATTCACCAGCGGAACGCGGTTAAGTGCTGCAAGCAGGTTGGTGGATTGGGCTGCGAGGTCTTTCGACAGGTCGTATTCCAATCCGCTGTGGGTAATCTTGATGAGCCGTTTTCGCCCCACAACGGCCACTTCGCCCAGCACATTGGCCTCGGCAGAGAGGCTTATGTGCAGTGTCTTGTCGGCATTGAGCATCACGCTTTCTTTACGATTGGCATAACCCACGTTGCTGAACGACATCTCATAGCTGCCAGTTTGCAGGTGCAAGGCACAACGCCCAATGCTGTCGGTGTAACACGCCATGCTGTCTTTTGCGCCTTTAACCTTGATGTTTACAAAGGGTAGGGGTTCTCCGCTGATGCTGTCGCTAACAAGAATGGTCAGCGTTTGTTGTGCCTTTGCCTTTTGCGCAATGGTCAAAAGACAAAGAAACGTGAGCAGTAGGTAGGTCGTTAATGTTTTCATTTCTCTTTGGGTTAAGAGGTGACACAACGGTTGTTGATAGCCTTCTTTGTGCATAAGGTGCATGCCAAGGCGCGAATGTGGCATGATTGCAGACAAAGCGTGGGTAGAGGTGTGAACAAACGGCTCACCATCAGCTCAGCTTCGTGCGCGAATGCAAGGTTAC
>CAJPTO010000252.1 GCA_905373605.1 uncultured Prevotella sp. | reverse complement strand
CATGCACTTCCCCTTCATGAGCGTTTACAAAAAAACGTTCGTCTTCGTGGCTGTGATGTTGGTGGTGTTCATCGGTAGTTTCGTAACGCGCGGCCTTAGCCGGAGCATCGATTTCACTGGTGGTCGCAACTATGTCGTTACCTTCGAGAAGCAAGTTCAGCCCGAACAGGTGCGCGGCATCTTGGCAGAGGCCTTCCCAGGATGCACAACTGGTGCGCTGGCACTGGGCACCGACCACAAAACCATCCGCATCTCAACCAACTATAAGATAGAAAGCAACAGCCCAACGGTGGACGACGAGGCCGAAACAATTCTCTACAATGCCTTGAAAAAGGCTGGATTGGTGTCGCAAAAGAGCGTGGATGCCTTTAAGAACCCCGACATACGGCAGGGCGGTTCCATCATCAGCAGCACCAAAGTGGGACCATCGGTGGCCAAAGACATCACCTATGGCGCCATCATCAGTGTGCTATTGGCCATCTTTGCCATCTTCCTTTACATCCTCATCCGTTTCCGCAACGTGGCATTCTCTGTGGGTTCTACAGTGGCCTTGGCCATCGACACCACGTTCGTCATCGGACTTTACTCGCTGTTGTGGGGTTTCATGCCGTTCTCTTTGGAGATAGACCAGACGTTTATCGGTGCCATCCTGACGGTTATCGGTTACTCCATCAACGACAAGGTGGTGGTGTTCGACCGTATTCGCGAGAACATGAAGCTACATCCAAAGCAAGATTTCCGCAGCCTTTTCAACGATAGCATCAACCAGACGTTGGCACGAACCATCAACACCTCGTTCTCAACGCTCATCGTTCTGCTGTGTATTCTGTTCTTGGGTGGCGAAAGCATCCAGAGTTTTGCCTTTGCCATGGGCCTTGGCGTTGTCTTCGGCACGCTCTCGTCTATCTTCATCGCCGCTCCCATCGCGTTCCTCACCTTGGGTAAGACGCAAAAGGGTCGCGCCTTGGAAGCAACAACTGCATTATTGCCGGAGGCATAAGCTGTTGGCTCGCTTGCATTCAGCGTGCAATGGGCGATGTGCCCAGCAAGCTTTTTTCTAAGCACTGCAACGTTTTTAAAGCCACATCCCTGCCACTTTCGTGGGGGATGTGGCTTTAACTTTTTGGGGTTGTTGCCCAATTAGTCTGCAAACGATACGCCAGGTCGGGTTAGTTAGCAGACATTACGAAACTTATCATCATCACGCAGGCAGGGCTTGCGAAGCCATGAACAGAAAAATGTGAAACATTCAGCACGTTTTTTAACATTGTGAGTGCCTTCGCGCATCACCAACTGTCCACCTGGCCGCAAATAATCCATTCTCGCGCGAGTTGAACATGAAGAAAGCAAATCGACTTACACACATGGGAACAGGCCATTTTGCCGATTTTGGCCGCTATTTACGGCAAAACATCATGCAAATAGGGGCATTTAGCCGAGCTTTTTGTAGGGAAAAGCTTTGCAATATGCATGAAAAAGCTCGGCTTTTTCATACAAAAAGCACAGCTAAATGCTGCATTTTGCTGAATGATGAAGAAAAAACGGAGTCATAGATGCGCTTTTAAGGCTCCGTATAAGCGACAATTTTGAGGTTGGAGCAGATGGAAATGCGCCTTAAATGTTGAAAAACGCATGCAAAATGCACAAAAAACCAGAAGTGGAAAGCATGTGAACGTGACAATCTAGAGAAGCAAAACGCGGCAAAATGCCGCATCTACCCTCATCATTTCAACAGAAAGCACGTTTGGAAACAATGAAAACGCATGCTTTTTCGTGCACAATTTCCTCAAAATATTCTAGAAAAGTAAGTGTAGAAGGTTATGTTTTGTAAAGAAACAGAAAAGGAATTAACCTTAAGATAAAAGTAGAGTAGAATTGCCATTCTTGGTTGCGATGCAACGTTTACGCCAGTTAGGGGGTACGAAACGCTCTTCACACCAGCAATTTCTTTGCGGCAGTTGGTGTAATGCTTGCTTTTTCTCCTTTTATAAGTTAAGGAGTTAAGGAGTTTATGGCGTTAAGGAGTTAAGCCAAATGCTTGGCTGTTGAGTGGCTAACACCCTTGTTAGCTCGTCTACTTGTTAACTTGTCCACTCGTCAACTCGTTAACTTGTGAACTTGTCCACTCGTCAACTAACGAATGAATATTATCTTTTTGGACAAATAAAGATGTTAATGGTTCGCAAGTGTAAGAATAAAGCCGTAAAACCGAACAAAAGGGAAGCAAACTGTTGTCGAACATGTCACTTCATGCAACACTAGCTTTAGGCATCCTAAAAAAATATTGCCATTTTATTTGGTGCGTATGCAAATAAGTTCTATATTTGCACCATCCATTTGACAAATAATAAGTTTACTAACCCAACCATAAAAAGATTACAACCATGGAAGTGGAGAAAATCATGCAAGAACTGGAGCGCAAGCATCCAGGAGAGTCTGAATTCCTTCAGGCAGTAAAAGAAGTGCTTGTTTCAATTAAGGACGTGTACAATCAACATCCTGAGTTTGAAAAAGCTAAGATTATCGAGCGGATGGTAGAACCCGAACGCGTTATCACCTTCCGTGTTCCTTGGACCGATGATAAGGGCGAGGTGCACGTTAACATCGGTTATCGCGTACAGTTTAACGGAGCTATCGGCCCATACAAGGGCGGTTTGCGCTTCCATCCTTCTGTAAACCTCTCTATCTTGAAGTTCTTGGGCTTCGAGCAGACATTCAAAAACGCCCTCACAACCCTGCCTATGGGCGGTGGAAAAGGTGGTAGCGACTTCGCTCCCCGCGGTCGTAGCGATGCGGAAATCATGCGTTTCTGCCAAGCTTTCATGACCGAATTGTATCGCCACATCGGCCCCAACGAGGACGTTCCCGCTGGTGACATCGGTGTTGGCGGCCGCGAAATTGGCTACCTCTTCGGCATGTATCGCAAGCTTACCCATCAGTTTGAGGGTGTGCTCACGGGCAAAGGCCTGGAGTGGGGCGGCTCAATCTTCCGTCCGGAAGCAACGGGTTACGGTGCTCTTTACTTCGTTAACCAGATGTTGCAAACCAAAGGCATCGACATTAAGGGCAAGACTGTGGCATTGAGCGGCTTCGGTAACGTGGCTTGGGGTGCTGCAAAGAAGGCCAACGAGCTGGGCGCAAAGGTGATAACCCTTAGCGGTCCCGATGGTTACATCCTCGACCCGAACGGCATTAGTGGCGAAAAAATCGACTACATGCTCGAACTTCGCAACAGCGGTAACGACATTTGTGCACCTTATGCCGACAAGTTCCCCGGCTCTACGTTCTTCGCTGGCAAGAAGCCTTGGGAAACAAAGGCCGACATTTACTTGCCTTGCGCTACGCAAAACGAGCTGAATGGCGAGGATGCCGACAAGATTTTGGCTGCCAAACCGGTTTGCGTTGCCGAGGTTTCTAACATGGGTTGCACCGCCGAAGCTGCCGAGAAGTTTGTTGCTACGCAAACACTCTTCGCACCTGGTAAGGCTGTTAACGCTGGTGGCGTGGCCACTTCTGGCCTTGAAATGACGCAAAACTCACTGCGTCTGGGATGGACTGGCAAGGAAGTGGACGAGCGCCTGCACCACATCATGTCGTCGATACACGAGCAATGTGTGAAGTATGGCACGGAAGCTAACGGCTATATCGACTATGTGAAGGGCGCTAACATCGCCGGATTTATGAAGGTGGCCAATGCCATGATGGCGCAGGGCATCGCATAAGTCGAACAAAACGGATTAGAATTAGAGTGATGAGCATCCGCGTCCCTGTGGCAAAAGGATCTGCAATCCATGCCAGAGGTGGTGCAACGGGGTGCAACATGCCTCAATAATCATAAATTCAAACAACGTGACGCAATTAAGAAACGTATTGTTTGTTGCACTTACCATTGTGGGCTTTATCTCTTTGCACGCACAGCAGAGGGGTAAAGCCTCTTTTTATTCGCGCCGAGCCACTGGCGCACGCACAAGTAGCGGCGACA
>CAJPTO010000251.1 GCA_905373605.1 uncultured Prevotella sp. | reverse complement strand
ATCTGCTCAGCTAAAAGCTAAAAATACAGCAAAGGCAATTTTTAGAACCAGCCTTCAATGAAAATCACCTCACGCGCGGCGGTCATTCTGTTACACCACATTCCCAACATGTAAAACATTCAGTACAGATTTTAACATTATGGATGCCCTCGCGCTTCATCATTTGTCCATCGGCCGAAAATAATTCATTCTCGCAGGGGTTTGCTGCAGGGAAGAGAGGGGTGAGCAGTGACATTTGCCACGCCATTTTGCCGCTTTCACCCCATTTCCTATCAAAAACCCATGCAAAGTGCCGCATTTAGCTGTGCTTTTTGCATCAAAAAGCCGAGCTAAATGCATCACATTGCAGGGTAATGAAGGGCAAAAAGCATGGTTTCAGACATAAAACGCTGCGATTAAGGCTATGAGTTAGGCGAAAAAGCAGGCAAAACAACAGGTTCAAAAACGCACAACGGCAACAATCTAGCGAAGCTAAATGATGCAAAACGCACCATTTTGTGCGCGCGGCCTATCAAAAATCATTCGAAGAAGAAGGGAATTGCATCAATTTTGTGGGGTTAATGGCCTTGAAAAATGCTAGAATTGCTCCCGAAAAAACATAAGTTTGTAAAAGAATGAGAATAAATTTAGTATACCATGTGCCAGTCAGGAAGAAGAAAGTTCGCTGAAAAGCTTGGCCAATTCGTTGTATTTTGAAAGTTTATAGCTGAAAGTCAAATACTTACAAGCACACATAGCGATGATTACCACCAACAATGCCACAGAAATACACAGTAAGTTTGGATGGGTTATGCAAGAATTTGGATGCCGAACAACAAAACACCTCCATATCACGCCCATCAACGAGGGATGCTTGTACTGCTCACAACAACCATAAGGCTGGTTCTAAAAATTCCACGCAAGCGTTCATTTCCTTTTTGTTATTTAGCTCTTTGCTGCCTTTTTGCTTTTATCTGGCATCTTTCGCTTACTCTTTCAGTCGCATAGTTCACTATGCTCCTTCAATCGTAAACGAAATCTGCTCAGCTAAAAGCCAAAAATACAGCAAAGGTAATTTTTAGAACCATCCATAAATAATAAAACAATTGCCTTTGCCCATGCCTCGAACGCAAAATATTTCGTTACAAACGCGCAAAAAATAAACATTTTATAAACATCCGCCTTTATTGAATTAAAAACACTTCTTTTTACAAGCTGCCAAACAATAAATACTCAAAAATACAGTATACAAGCGCATCTAAACACCATTTAACCTTTGTCGGCGAATGTCTTAAATCTTGTAACAAAAGAGATTTTTAACACAAAAAATAGGTCTAAGTATATTAGAAATCGTTAAATTTGCCAATAACAATCACTGATGCCCAGACCTAACGAAGATGAAAAGGCCTGATGACGATGGAAACATCGCTTGAAGAAGATGAAAACGCCATACGACAAACGTTTTCGCTAAGCTAAATGAGCAATGCCTTGCTTGCTTGAACATGGCCTTGGCGAGAATTGAAAAACGCCGGCACGGAGCTTTTAGCGAAGTGGAAAGGCAAAATGCACTTCTCGAAGAACAAGAAAAGAACAACAAAAGCCGTATGGCGACAACTTGAATAAGAAGAAGTCGTATCCTCTAAACAATTACGTTAACAACGCATACAGAGCGAAATGCTGTCGGCGAACCCAACCATTGGAAGGCAACAAAACGCAGACCGCACTTCACAACGTATACACTTAATAATGTCCTTATGAAAAAAGCTTATTGTTTATGTGCAATGCTTGCAGCCCTCGCTGCCCCATCAACATCGCTTACAGCAGCGGCAGAAACATCGAGAGCAGCAGCACCCGTACCCCAACTGCAAGAGCAGAATGCCGTTACGGGAGTGATTACCGACACGCAGGGACAGCCCATCACCGGTGCTACGGTGACTGTTGTGGGCAAGTCCGTAGGTGCCGTGTCCGACATTAACGGGCGATTTACCCTCAATGTGCGCCCTGGCGCGAAGTTGAGCATCTCGTATGTGGGCTATAAAACGGTGACCATCAATGCCGCCGAGTCCATGAACATCGAATTGCAGGAAGATGCCGGCCAGCTCTCTGAAGTGGTTGTTGTGGGTTATGGCACGCAAAAGAAAGCCAACCTCACGGGAGCAGTAACCACTGTAGACCTATCAAAGACCATGACTGGCCGTCCGCAGCAGGATGTGGCCAAGGCTCTTCAAGGCGCAGTGCCAGGCCTTTCCATCATCAACAACAACGGTGACATCAACGCCAAGCCCACAATGCGCATCCGCGGCGTGGGAACATTGAGCAACGATGCCACGAGCAACCCACTCATCGTGGTGGATGGCGTGCCGATGGACGACATCTCCTTCCTTAACACGCAAGACATACAAAGCATCTCGGTGCTTAAGGATGCCGCTTCTTCTTCCATCTACGGAACAAGGGCTGCATTCGGCGTGATACTCATACAAACTAAAAGCGCAAAAGCAACCGACCGAACAACGATTAACTACACCAACAACTTCTCGTGGGACGGCGCAACCTACCTGCCCAAGTTCCCCGATGTGCCTTCACAGCTATGGGCTGCACTGGAAGGCAAGGCCAATGCCAACAACTACGAGGTGGAACTCTTCAGTATGTACTTCGACAAGCTGCTGCCACTGGCCGAAAAATGGAAACAACAAAACAGCGGCAAGCTGAACTACGGTGAATTGCGACCTTATGTAGACGAGAACAACGTGGGCGATTATACCGTCATAGACGACACGCCCTACTATTATGCCGACTGGGACATCAACAAGATTTACTACAACAACGCTGCTCCCGCACAAAGCCACGCCCTTTCCATACAGGGTTCGTCGGGCAAGAGCAACTATTACCTCTCCTTGGGATACGACTATAAGGAGGGAACAATGAAGATACGCCCCGACAAGCTGAACAAGTATAACGCCGCCTTGGCCGTAACAACAAGCCCTTACGACTGGTTGCAGCTGGGCGCACGCATCAACTTCACACGCCGCGACTTCACAACGCCCGACACTTACAGCGACACCTACCAGTATATCTGGCGGTGGGGCTCGTTCTTCATGCCATCGGGCACAACCAACGGATACGACAGGCGCGTGATGGCCATGCTCAAACAAGCAGCCGACAAGAATGTAACCACCGACTACCTGCGCATCAACAGCTTTGCTAAGGCCAACATCACACAAGACCTCACGCTTAACGCCGACTTCACCTACGCCATAGAGAACATGAACTCGGGATCGCAAGACTTCTCGGTCTATGGACTGAACTGGGGAAAGCTAAGCCCTAATTACATCGTGAGCAAAGGCAACACCAACGTGTGGCGCGACAACTCCAAAACCAATACATGGACGCTGAACGCCTACCTGAACTACGAAAAAACCTTTGCAACAAACCACAATCTCAAGGTGATGGTGGGCATCAATGCCGAGAAAGAGAAGTACACCTACTTCTGGGGAAACAGAAAGAACATCATCGACGAACGCTTCCCCGAGCTGAACTTGGCCAGCCCCATCGGGCAAGACATCAACTCGAAGCACACAGACCGTGCCTCGGCGGGCTACTTCGGCCGCATCAACTACGACTACAAGGACATTTACCTGCTGGAACTCAACGGCCGCTACGATGGCTCGTCGCGCTTCCCACGCCACTCGCATTGGGCTTTCTTCCCATCTGTGTCGCTGGGCTACCGCTTCTCCGAAGAACCTTACTTCAAAAAGCTGCGCGATGTGGTGAGCAACGGTAAGCTGCGCGCATCGTTCGGCGAAATTGGCAACGAGGCTGTGGGCGACTACATGTTCGAATCGCTCATCACTCAGGTGGCAAGCGACAAAGTACATTGGGTGGACGGCAACCAAGAAAACGCCAATAAGCTGCCCATGTTCAACACGCCCAACCTCGTTGAGCCCATATTGACATGGGAACGCATTCGAACAACCGACATCGGACTGGACTTGGGCTTCCTGAACAACGAACTGAAC
>CAJPTO010000250.1 GCA_905373605.1 uncultured Prevotella sp. | reverse complement strand
TCCTTCACTTGGTCGTTGTTCAGTGTGCCCTGTGGCTTTTGTTCGCCCAGAAAGTCGCTGCAACTGCTGGCCAGCATGGCGAAAAGGGCTATGATGATGGTTGATTTTTTCATTGTGGATGAACGTTTAGAAGGTTACGTTTAGACCGAAAGTGAGGTTCAAGGGGATGGGATAACCAAAGTTGGGGTTCTCTGGATCAACGCCTGTAAAGCTCTTACTCTTGATGGTAAGCAGGTTTTGTGCGCTGATGTAGAGCCGCAGGCGTTCCATCATCAGCTTCTTTACCACTGCTTGGGGCAGGTTGTAGCCCAGCTGTATGGTGCGAAGCTTGAGGTAAGAACCATTTTCCACCCAGTAGCTAGATACGCGTTTCTCGTTGGCATTGTCGGATAACGAGAGGGCAGGGATGTCGCTTGTGGGGTTTGTTACGCTCCAAGCGTCGAGCAAGCGGCGGCCTTTGTTCAGGAAACCGATGTTGAGTCCGGCCCACAGGTCGGTTTCTTTCTTGAGGTCGGATATGATGTCAACGCCTTGAACGCCTTGCCAGAACATGGTGAGGTCGAAGCCTTTGTATTCCAAGTAGATGTTAAGTCCGTAGCTAAATTTGGGAACGGGCGAGTAAATCCACGTTTGGTCGGCTTCGGTTATCTTGTCGTCGCCGTTAAGGTCGCGGTATCTGATGCGGCCAGGAGCAGCTCCTTGCTGTTGCGCATGGTTGTCTACCTCGGCCTGACTCTTAAATATTCCGTCGGCCACATAGCCCACTTGCGCACCCATCGGATGCCCAATGACGCTTTGCACGCCGTTTCCGCCGAACGTTCCGTTGGCTGCAACGGTTTCGGGAAGGCGGGTTATCTTGTTGCGATAGGTAGAAAAGTTGGCGGCCAGGTCGTATTTAAGGCCGAAAGGTGTGGTGTTGCGGTAGCCTAGGTTCAGTTCCACGCCGCGGTTTTCCATTTCTCCAGCGTTAATCCATTGCGTGCTGCCTTCGCCCATTGCGGCAATGCCGGCCATTTGCACCAAGATGTCGCGCGTCTTTTTATAATACCAGTCGAGGCTTCCATAAAGTGTGGCGTTGAGCAACGAGAAGTCTAGGCCCAAGTTGGTTTGCGTGGTGGTTTCCCATTTGATGTTGTCGTTGCCCAGTTGGTCGCGTTTAAATCCCGAATCGAGAGTTTTGCCGCCGTTTGTGCCTGCAATGTCGTAAGATGTGCCGTAGCTTTGTCCGCCGTTTTCGTTCACACCATAGTTGCTTACGTACACGGTGTAACGGGCGATGTTGCTTATTTCTTGGTTACCTGTTTGTCCCCACGAGGCGCGCAGCTTGAGGTCGTCTATCCACGAGGCGCGACTAAGGAAGCTTTCGCGGTTGATGCGCCAGCCAAGCGACAGTGCGGGGAAGGTGGCATAGCGGTTGTTCTTGCCGAAACGCGAAGAACCGTCGTGGCGAAGGGTGAGCGATGCCATGTAGCGATCGTCGTAGTTGTAGTTTAGTTTGCCGAAAAACGACACCAACGAGTAGCCCGAACCGCCGCCATGACTTTGCGCTGTGCCCACACCTGCGCTTGGCCACATGTAATCGGGCGAGAGAATGAGGAACCCTTCTTTATAAGCCGAGAAGTAAACGTCGTCTTGACGGTTCAGCTCCATACCTGCCATAGCGTCTGCGCGGTGCTTTCCGCACTCCAAATTGTAGGTTGCCACGGCGTTCCACATCCATTTTGTCCAGTGTTCTTGCTTGGGTTCCACGGCGTTTGTGGCCTTGGCCACGTTGCCTTCGGTAACGGGATAGGTGAAGAAGCGTTGCATCTTCTGGCTGTAATCCAAGCCAAAGGTGGACCGCAGGTTAAAGTTCTTGAAGGGATTGAGGTTGATGTAGGCATCGCCGAACGCGCGCCAGTAGGTATAGCGGTTGTCTTTGTTGCGCTCCAGCACGGCCACGGGGTTGTAACGGTCGGGATAACCGCCCACGGGTCCGCCCCAATTGCCGTCTGTTGTGTGCACGGGCAGCGAGGGGTTGAACTGCAAAACGTTCGAAAGGAAGCCGCCCGGGGCCTGCACTTCCGACGTGCGGTTGAGCGTGAAGTGCTCGCCAACGGTGAGCAGTTGGCCGATTAGCTTATATTCGGTGTTCATTCGGGCCGAGAAGCGGCTGAAGTCGCTTTGCTTGATGATGCCTTGGTTGTTGTAATAGCCCAGCGAGAAATACGAACTGCCTTTCTCCGAGCCGTTGCTCACCGACACATTATATTGCTGCACGAGGCCCGTGCGCGTGGTTTCGTCAAACCAGTCGGTGTCGGCAGCAGGTGTTTTGCCAGCTGCATCCAGATATTTCTTCATGCTGATGCCATGAAGGGAGGGCAATCCCTGCGCATCGTATCCCCAATTGAAATGATAGCCCAGCCCATTTGTGTTTGGGTCCATGCCATCGTTAACGTAAGCTTGCCACATCACCTGCCCATACTCTTTGGCATTGAGCACATCAAGCTTGTGAACATAGGTTGCGGCCGAGATGCTTGCATCGAAGTCGACGCGTATGCGGCCACTCTTGCCTCGCTTGGTGGTGATGATGATAACGCCGTTGGCGGCACGGCTACCGTAGATGCTGGCCGAAGCGGCGTCTTTAAGCACCTGTATGCTTTCGATGTCGTTTCCGTTCAGTTCGTGCATGCCCGCTTTGGTTGGCACACCGTCAATGATATATAGCGGATCATTGTCGTTCAGCGTGCCAATACCGCGAATACGCACCGTGGCTTGCCCCGAAGGTGCGCCATCGGCTGCGATGTTCATGCCCGGCACACGGCCTTGTAGGGCCTTGATGGGGTTGTTTTCGTTTTGTTTGGCCAAGTCGTCGACGTTCACCACCGACACGGCACCCGTAAGGTCGGCCTTTCTTTGGGTGGTATACCCCGTCACCACCACCTCGTTGAGGCTCTTGGCATTTTCTTCCAGCGAGATGTTCATCGTTGCAGTGGCTTTCACCTCAATGGTTCTGAAGCCCAAGTACGAGATGACGAGCGTTGCGCCGTTGCTCGTTTCGAGCTTAAAGTTGCCGTCGATGTCGGTGACGGTGCCGCGAGTGGTGCCTTTTTCCACCACCGATGCACCCGTGATGGGTTCGCCATCGGTGGCCGAAGTCACCTTACCGCTCACATTCAAGCCCTGTGCATGTGCAAGGACAGCGGCGAAAGTGGCCATCGCGATGATAAGAAGAGTTCGTAGCTGCTTCATGTTTGTTGCGTAATTAGGTTTTATTAATATGTAAATCTGTCTAAAGATTGTTTCATTGCCGGAGTGGTTTTGGCCGTGCGCACTTGGCTTTTCCTTTACGCAAAATTGATTTATGTCAATTCTGCTTGGGCTTGTATCCAAATCCTGCACCGCAAATTTATTGGCGTTCATTGATTGGGACATGCAAAAATCGTTCAAATGCTTGCAAAAATCGTTCATGAAACATTATTACAAGCATGTGAACGAAAAGTGTTTCAAGGGGGGAAGTAGTAAGGAGGGAGTAGTAAGTAGGAAGGAGGGAGTAGTAAGGAGGAGGTGGTGTTACGCCAGTTTGGGATAGTAAGTATGGCTTATGGAATTTGTCATCATAACGCAGGTGTTACGTGTGAGACAGTAAGTGTGAAATGTAAAATATTTAGTCCAAATTTTAACATTGTGAGTGGCTTCGCGCATCAACAACTGCCCATGCGGCCGCAAATAATCCATTCTCGTGCGAGCTGAACACGAATACCGCAAATCTACTTATGCACTTGTGAACAGCCCATTTTGCCGATTTTTGCCGCTATTTACGGCAAGAAGTCATGCAAAGTGATGCATTTAGCTGTGCTTTTTGTAGGGAAAAGCTGTGCAATATGCATGAAAAAGCTCGGCTATCTCATACAAAAAGCTTGGCTAAATGCTGCATTTTGCTAGATTATGATGCAAAAACGGGTTGAAGGCACGCATTTGTGGCTTCGTATAAGCGATGAATTTGCGGTTGAAGAAGATGGAAATGCAGGTTGAATGTTGAAAAACGCATGCAAAATGCACAAAATGGTAGAAGCGGAAAGTGGGTAAGGGGG
>CAJPTO010000249.1 GCA_905373605.1 uncultured Prevotella sp. | reverse complement strand
ATAATATACGAAGAAAAAGACGGGCTGTTTACGATAACAGGCCATTCTGCCATGTGGAAATGCCAAAATAAGTGGCGAAAGTTTTGTAAATCAATAATAAATACTTATATTTGCAAAAGGAAAAATCAGAAAACATTATACGTTCTAATTCAACATGAGTGAAAAAAGAGTTTACACCTTCGGCAATGGCGTTGCCGAGGGTAAGGCAGACATGAAAAATCTGCTTGGTGGCAAAGGGGCCAACTTGGCCGAGATGAATCTCATCGGTGTTCCCGTTCCCCCGGGCTTCACCATTACCACCGACGTTTGTAACGAATACTTCGAGAAAGGCAAGGAAACGGTTGTGGGGCTGCTCAAGGGCGAAGTGGAAAAAGCCGTGCAGCACATCGAAAACCTAATGAACTGCAAGTTCGGCGATGTACAAAATCCCTTGCTCGTGTCGGTTCGTTCGGGAGCTCGCGCTTCCATGCCTGGCATGATGGATACCATCCTCAACCTCGGACTTAACGATGAAGTGGCCAAGGGACTGGCAGAGAAGTCGGGCAACGAACGCTTTGCTTACGACAGCTATCGCCGCTTCGTGCAGATGTATGGCGACGTGGTGCTGGGCATGAAACCCACCAACAAGGAAGACATCGACCCCTTCGAGGAGATTATACAGCAGGTGAAGGCCGAACGCGGCATCAAGCTAGACAACGAGATGAACGTAGACGAACTGAAGAAACTCGTTGTGCTGTTTAAGCAAGCCATCAAAAAACAAACGGGAAAAGACTTCCCCACCGAACCCATGGAACAGCTTTGGGGTGCCATTTGCGCCGTATTCGACAGTTGGATGAACGAACGCGCCATACTTTACCGCAAGATGGAAGGCATACCCGCCGAATGGGGAACGGCTGTTAACGTGCAAGCGATGGTGTTCGGCAACATGGGCAACACCTCGGCAACGGGTGTTTGCTTTAGCCGTGACGCTGCAACGGGCGAGAACATGTTCAATGGAGAATACCTCGTTAACGCTCAAGGCGAAGATGTTGTGGCTGGTATCCGCACGCCCCAACAGATTACCAAAGAGGGTTCGTTGCGTTGGGCTGCCCAACAGCTCATCGACGAAGACGTGCGCGCAAGCCAATACCCCTCGATGGAAGAAAACATGCCTGAGATTTTCGCTCAGCTCAACGCCATACAAGAAAAATTGGAACGCCACTATCACGACATGCAGGACATGGAGTTTACCGTGCAAGACGGCAAACTGTGGTTCCTCCAAACCCGAAACGGCAAACGCACGGGTACGGCTATGGTGAAAATTGCTATGGACCTGCTGCGTGAAGGCGAGATTGACGAGAAGACGGCCTTGAAACGCTGCGAACCAAACAAGCTTGACGAGCTGTTGCACCCAGTGTTTGACAAGGTTGCCCAAAAGCAAGCCAAGGTTCTTACCCGCGGTTTGCCCGCTTCGCCAGGCGCTGCCTGCGGACAGGTGGTGTTCTTTGCCGACGATGCCGCTCGCTGGCACGAAGAAGGACACCAAGTTATCATGGTGCGCATCGAGACTTCGCCCGAAGACCTAGCAGGTATGTCGGCTGCCGAAGGCATTCTCACCGCTCGCGGTGGCATGACCTCGCATGCTGCCGTTGTGGCTCGAGGCATGGGCAAATGTTGTGTGTCGGGTGCTGGAGCCATCAACATCAACTATAAGGAACGTACGCTGGAAATAGACGGCAAGATGCTTCACGAAGGCGACTACATCTCGTTGAACGGCAGCACGGGTGAGGTTTACCTGGGCGAAGTTACCACGCAACCTGCCAAGGTTACTGGCGACTTGGCCGCGCTGATGGACCTCTGCAACAAATACACCAAGCTTGTTGTGCGCACCAATGCCGACACACCACACGATGCACAAGTGGCTCGCAACTTCGGAGCAGTGGGCATTGGCCTATGCCGCACGGAGCACATGTTCTTCGAGAACGAAAAAATCAAGGCCATGCGCGAGATGATTTTGGCCGACAGCAAAGAAGGCCGCGAGAAGGCACTCACCAAGCTGTTGCCTTTCCAACGCCAAGACTTCTACGGAATTCTGAAATCAATGGACGGACATCCTGTTAACGTGCGCTTGCTAGACCCACCCTTGCACGAGTTTGTTCCCCACGACCTCGAAGGACAGCAGGTGATGGCTGCCGACATGGGTGTTTCGGTGCAGGAAATTCAACGCCGTGTTAACTCGCTTAGCGAACACAACCCCATGCTGGGACACCGTGGTTGCCGCCTTGGCAACACCTATCCCGAAATCACGGCCATGCAAACGCGCGCCATACTTGGTGCTGCCATACAGCTGAAAAAAGAGGGCTTCGACCCCCATCCCGAAATTATGGTGCCGCTAATTGGTGTTGTTCACGAGTTCGACGAGCAAGAAAAGGTCATCCGCGACACGGCTCAAAAACTCTTTGAAGAGGAAGGTGTGGAAGTGAAATTCCATGTAGGAACGATGATTGAGGTGCCTCGCGCTGCCTTGGTGGCCGAAAACATCGCCAAGCGTGCCGAGTATTTCAGCTTTGGAACGAACGACCTTACGCAGATGACGTTCGGTTATAGCCGCGACGATATTGCCAGCTTCTTGCCCGTATACTTGGAGAAGAAGATCTTAAGCGTTGACCCCTTCCAGGTTCTCGACCAAAAGGGTGTTGGCCAACTCATCGACATGGGTGTGAAGAAAGGCCGTTCCACACGTCCCGAACTGGTTTGCGGCATCTGTGGAGAACATGGAGGCGAGCCCGAATCGGTGAAGTTCTGCCACCGTGTAGGCCTCAACTACGTTAGCTGTTCACCCTTCCGCGTGCCTATCGCACGATTGGCAGCCGCTCAAGCAGCTGTGGAAGAATAGAAAGAAGAAGGGGAAGTGCTTGGCGAGTTGACGAGATACGAGTTGACGAGTTAACAAGATACGAGTTGACAAGTTAACAAGATACAAGTTGACAAGTTAACAAAATACGAGTTGGCAAGTTAACAAGATACAAGTTGACAAGATAGACATTGACCGATTCCCCGAAACATATAACAACAAAACAGGCATCTTCAGAACGAGGATGCCTGTTTTGTTTTACTAGCCAACGAGAAAGTATGAAACGCGACACAGAGAATGCGCACCTGTTCGTTTCTCAAAAAACGATTATGCCATAAGCCCAAAACGAACAGATGCGTGTTCTTTGTGCAATTTGTCGAAACGACGGGTTATCAAAGGGGCTGCTGGCATTCTTCATGCCCCATTATGCGTACATCGCCGCTTACCCAAGCCGCATCGTGCTGCATCAATTCCGCGCCGTTAACCCTTGCCTTTGCACCAAAGGCGAACACCAACATGAGCAGAACGCCCATAAGAACCCGCTCGCCTTGCTTCACGCGTGCGCGTGCGCGCGTTCCTTTTAATATATAACGTTCAGGTCTACAGCCGCGGGCAAGCCACAACGACAGCGGCATTGTAGCCTTTGCCATCGTTGTAGCATTGGAAGGGCAGCTCATTGAAAGCCGTGTTGCTCACTACTCGCCCAATATCTGCTGAGCGTGTTCCTTCACCTTTATCTCCTTGGGTTGCATAATTCGGGTTATAACGCCCTCTTCATTGATGATGAACGTGGTGCGGAACGTGCCGAAATACTTGCGCCCGTACATGCTTTTCTCGCCCCAAACGCCAAATTCCTCAACCAATTTCTTGTCTGTGTCGGCAATCAAGGGGAACGGCAAGTCGTTTTTCTCAATGAATTTCTTGTGCGACTTCTCGTCGTTTACACTCACGCCCACCACGGCATAACCTTGTTTTTTCAGCTCAGCGTAGTTGTCGCGCAGGTTGCAAGCTTGCGTTGTGCAGCCCGATGTAAGGTCTTTGGGGTAGAAGTACAACACCAGTTTTTGGCCTTTAAATTGACTTAGGCGTATCTCGTTTCCGTTTTCGTCGTGCCCCAGCACCTCGGGGGCTTTGCTTCCTATTTCCATCATGATGAATGTTCCTTTGTTTTGTTTGTTCCTACAAAGGTAAACATTAATTTCCGAAATGCCATATCCGCACACAATAAGCCACAGCACCCTGGCGAACACCCAGTT
>CAJPTO010000248.1 GCA_905373605.1 uncultured Prevotella sp. | reverse complement strand
ATGAAGTTTCCAAGATATATCCCGAAGACAGTCCTGCGGTAAAAAAAATATATAAGTCCCATTGAAAGGTCTATTGGTTTGTGAGTCTTCGTTCTTTTGGAAAGAATTCTGGTCGTAAGTTTCCTTTACCTGGCTGTTTAGTCTGCATAACATACCAACCAAAACGAAGAGTATATAGCCGGTTTTGGAATTACGTATGACTATAAGCTTGTATGCCGATGCCGGCTTTACGGCATCAGTTTTACTGCCGAAGGATTTTTTAAGAGCCTTTGCATATGATGTTCAATGAAAATCCTCTCGTGTGGTGGCGTGTTTTGCCCAGTTACATTTCTCAAAAGGTAAAATTTTCGGCACTTATTTTAACATTATGGCTGCCCCACGCGCCGTAATTTGCCCATCGGCTGCAAATAATTCATTCTCGCATGGGGTTATTACAAGGAAGTAAGGGACGAGAAGTGGTATCTGGCACAGCATTTTGCTGCTTTTAGCCTGTAATTTTGGCCAAGACACGTGCTAAGTGCCACACATAGTCGTGCTGTTTGCATGAAATAGCCCTGCTAAATGCGGCACTTAGCAGGGCTATCTATTGCACATAGCCGTGCTAAATGCATCATTTTGCTGGGTAATGAACGAAAAAGGCGTTGCTTCAGACAGACAAAGGAATGTTGAATGCGGTGAGTTAGGTGGAAAAGTTGGCAAAAACACAGCCCAAAACACACAATGGCAACAATCTAGCGAAGCTAAACGATGCAAAACGCACCATTTTATGCTCATCGTTTACCCAAGGAGCATCTGAGGAACAAGAAAGTGTATGAGTTTTACAGGTTTAAAGGCCTTTAAAAATGCTAGAATTGCACGTGGAGAAGTGTAGTCTTATCAAGAAATAAGAACGCCAACGGGATGGTTTCGGAAAGCCATAAGTGCATGCGTTGCCAATAAGACATATACCTTTTCTTCCGCCCAACGATTTGCCAACGACACGTTTGGTGTGCACTGCTTTTATGATAGCTATTTTCAAAAACATTTAGCAGGTCCTAAAACGCTTTTGATGCGTTTTAGGACCTGCTAAACAGCAACATTTGCTAGGTGTCTTTGTTGTTCCCTTTCGCCTCCGCCACCTCGTTTGGCAAGCAAAGGTTAAGCGTTATGCCCACAATGGCCGCCAAACCGATGCCGCTGAAGGCGAAATTGCGGTAGGTGATAGCGGCACCGCCTATGCCCATAGTGAGCGTCACGGCGATGATGATGATGTTACGCGTTTGGTTCAGGTCCACCTTGTTGCGCATCAGGTTGAGCAATCCCACACTGGCGATGGTGCCAAAGAGCAAGAGCATGATGCCGCCAAGCACAGATTGGGGGATGCTTCGCAACAATGCGCTGAGCTTTCCCACAACCGAGAACAGGATGGCAGTGGCAGCTGCGATGCGAATAACGACAGGCGAAGTCACTTTTGTGATGCTCATCGCGCCCGTCACTTCCGAATAAGTGGTGACAGGAGGACCTGCCAAGAGCGCACTTGCAAGGCATGCCGCGCCGTCGCCCAACAAAGTGCGATGCAATCCAGGGTCTTTGGTGAAGTCTTTGCCGGCCACTTCACTCACCACATACACGTCGCCGATGTGCTCTACCACGGGAGCAATGGCCACAGGTATCATGAAAAGCAGGGTTTCCCAGCTGAATTGGGGCAGCGAAAAGTGGCTGATGCTGGTGGGAAGGGCAAACCAAGGGGCATCCAACACGGGCTGAAAATCCACCTCGTTCATCCCGAAGGCCAGCACATAGCCCACCGCGATGCCACATACCACCGGCACTAGCTTCATCAATCCGCGGCCAAGGGTGAGCACCAAGATGGCTGTTACCAACGAAACAAAAGCAAGCGTCCAGTTGGTTTGGGCCATTTTCACCGCACTTGCCGAAAGCGAAAGGCCTATAAGGATGATTACGGGCCCGATAACCACGGGTGGGAAGAGCCTATGAAGCAGGCGTTTGCCCTGAAAACGCACCAATGCGCTCATCACAAAATAAACTAACGACACGCCAAGAAGCCCTGCAAGGGTGCCAGGCATGCCCCATTGGCTGCTTGCATGCTGGATGGGCGCAATGAAAGCAAAGCTAGAACCAAGAAAAATGGGAACTTTACCTTTCGTGATGAAATGAAAGATAAACGTTCCCAAGCCTGCTGTTAAGAGTGCTGTGGAGGGGTCTAAGCCCACAAGTAAAGGCACCAGCACCGTTGCGCCGAAAGCAACGAAGAGAAATTGCACGCCAACAATGACGCGTTTGCTTGCACTGAGTTGTATTTGTTCCATTGTAGTGTTGTTTTTTTCGCACAGCGCACGATGTGAATGGTGGGCGATGCCGGCCGCAAGCCTGCTCTGCGGCGGATGATTGTCTTTGCCTAAACAGGCCTAAGCAGCACACACGTTGGCCCAGACCAACGCTAAGCCCACAAATTCTTCATCAACGACTGCACGTTATTCATGCAAAGTTACTACATTTCCAGCATTTTTGCGTACATTTGCACAATCGGCAAACCATTTTTTTTATTGAATAAGCCAATGACAAGAATAAAACTGGGAGATTATAACCTGCTGAAGGTAGTGAAGGAAGTGGAGTTTGGCATGTATCTCGATGCCGGCGACGAGGGCGAAGTGCTTTTGCCCAAGCGTTATGTGCCAAAGGGGTGCAAGCCGGGCGACGAACTGAACGTATTTCTTTACCTTGACCAAGACGAACGCTTGGTGGCAACCACCGAAACGCCGTTGGCCAAGGTGGGCGAGTTCGCTTGCTTGGACGTGTCGTGGGTAAACCAGCACGGCGCATTCCTCAACTGGGGACTGATGAAAGACCTCTTTTGCCCCTTCCGCGAACAAAAAAAGCGCATGGAGATTGGCGAGAGCTATGTCGTGGCCGTGTTTATCGATGAAGAAAGCTACCGCATTGCTGCCTCGGCAAAGGTGGAACACTTCTTCGCCACCGACTTTCCGCCCTATCACCCTGGCGAAGAAGTGAGCCTCCTTGTGTGGCAACCCACCGAGTTGGGCTTCAAAGTGATTGTCGACAACGCCTACCCTGGCTTGGTCTATCGCTCGCAAGTGTTCCGTCCGCTGCACGTTGGCGACCGCCTTCGCGGCTACATCATGGGCGTAAGGGATGATGGCAAAATCGATGTCAGCCTGCAACCGCTGGGCCGTAAGCAAACCATAGACTTCGCCGAAACGCTTCTGCAATACCTAAAAGACAACAACGGCTTTTGCGACTTGGCCGACAAAAGTCCGGCCGAAGATATCAAACGCCGCTTCGAGGTGAGCAAAAAGGTGTACAAGAAGGCCGTGGGCGACCTGTATAAACGCCGCCTGATAACCATTGAACCGGATGGCGTGAGGTTGGTTAAGCAATAAACCACACGCATTGCCAGCATATAATGCCAACTGCGCAAACGAAAACGTGGCAAGACGCGGCGAAAACGGCATGTCACCACCACTTGCACACATTCCCGACAAGCATCAACAAGCCTGCTTTCGCTAAGCCCTGCCCTGCCCTTTCTTTAAGAGGAAAGGGCAGGGCAGGGCTTTTCACCGCTTTTCAGGTTTCCGCAAGATGGCATAACCTGCTATTCCGCCAACGATTGATGCGGCGAAGATGCCAATCTTCGACTGAATGGCATTCTCGGGCGAGGTAAACGCCAGCATGGTTACAAACATAGACATGGTGAAACCTATCGCTGCAAGAAAGCCAAGCCCCCAAATGCGCCGCCAAGACATGCCGCGAGAACGCCGACCAAGCCCCAGTCGCTCGGTTATCCACACGGCAAAGACGATGCCAACGGGCTTGCCAACCAGCAAACCGCACATCACACCGAGGGCAACGCCATTGGATAGCACCGTGCCCAAATCTAAATCGACGAACGAAACGCCGGCGTTGGCCAAGGCGAAAATGGGCATTACCACGAAAGACACAAAGGGATGCAGGCCGTGTTCCAAACGTTGCAGTGGCGGAATGGCCTTTGCCGAGTCGGCTTGCACGCGTGCCAAGATTTCCACTTGTTCGGGTTCAAGGGTTCGAACGTCGTTTGGAGCGGCGTTTTCAAATTGC
>CAJPTO010000247.1 GCA_905373605.1 uncultured Prevotella sp. | reverse complement strand
GATAAAGGTCGCCAGTGGGCGCATCGGTGTTTAGCTTCACGCTCTCAACGATGTCTTTCCTCGCCGCAAGGGCTTTAGCAGCTCGCGCGGTGAGCGGCATAACGCCGCTGGTGTTAAGGCTTTGCATGTCTTCTTGCGTAATGCCCAGGCTGTTCATCAAGTCATCGGGCAGCAAGCCTTTGAGTTTCACGTAATATGTGTATTGCACGTTGTCGGGTTCTTTGTTGGGCTTGCCGTCCAGATAAACGATGCGGTTCTTGATTTGCAGCGTTTGTCCGGGCAATCCCACGCAACGCTTCACGTAGTTTTCTCGCCTGTCGGTGGGTCGCGAAATAAGGTCGCCGTATTCGTTGGGGTTTTGCACGATGTATGCGCGCCCCAATGCGTAGATGTGTTGGAAGTAGGCGCGTTGTTGCACAAGCGACATACTGTCTAGGTTAACGGGGGTGTTGGTTTGCTCGTAAAGCTGCTTGCCATACGAGTAAACCATCGCGTAATAGTCGGCAGCCGCCCAACGTTGCTCGTTAACAAGGCTGTCGCCCGAGGGATAATTGAACACCACAATGTCGTTAAGCTTCACGTTTCCTAAGCCTTTCACGCGGCGATAGTCCCAATGGGGCACCTCGATGTACGATTTGACGTTGAACAAGGGCATGGTGTGCTGGGTAAGCGGCATGGTAAGCGGCGTTTGGGGTATGCGTGGGCCGTAGCTAAGCTTGCTCACAAAGAGGTAATCGCCCGTAAGCAGGCTCTTTTCGAGCGAGCTGGATGGGATAACGAAGTTTTGGAAGAAGAAGAGGTTGATGAAATAGACGGCTACAAGCGCAAAGACGATGGCATCAACCCATCCCATGATGAAGCGCGTTGGGCCTTCCGAGTCTTTCCACCATTGCCAACGTATCTTCTTAGATATGTAAACATCGTAGATAAAAGGCAAGACGAGCAGTCCCCACCAGCTTTCAACCCAGAAGAGGAAAGCCAGATAGAGCAAAGCCACGATGATAAATTTAGCCCACTGCTTGCGTGGGTCTAGTTCTTTCTTTTTCTTTCTTGTCATTGCAGGTGTGTTGTTATGCGTTTTTGTGCCGCTGACCCCTCGCTTGTGCAGTGAAGTGCTGCGGTTTTCGCGGCGATGCGTGAGGTGGGGCACTTATTTTTAAGAACTTAAAGAGGTCGTTCATCGTCAAAAGTCCGCTGTGTGCGGCCGTATATTCGGCAGCCAGCACGGCCCCTTCTGCAAAACCGCGTCGCGAATGTGCATCGTGTGTGATGCAGATGCTGTCGGCTTCGCTGTTGTAGGTGATGGAATGTATGCCCGGCACCTCACCTTGTCGGAAGCTGTCGATGGGCAATTGGCTGCTATCGGTTTGTGTTGAGGGCAGCACATTGCCGTCGGGCAAGTGTTGTTCGCCTTTAACCCATGTGCTTTTTCGGTCTAAGTGCGCCACGATTTCTTCGGCCAAGGTGATGGCAGTGCCAGAAGGAGCATCTTGCTTGTGCACATGATGCGTTTCTTCGATGCGCACATCGTATTGTGGGAAGGCATTCATCAGCTCGGCCAAGCGTCGGTTGAGGGCTTGGAAAATGGCCACGCCGATGGAAAAGTTGCTGGCCCAGAACAGCGTTTGCCCCCCTTCTTGGCACATTCGGCGCACCTCTTCGCCGTGCTTTTCGAGCCAACCCGTAGAGCCCGACACCACTTTTACGTTGTGTGCGAAAGCCCTTTTATAGTTGTCGAAGGCCGCTTGGGGCGTGGTAAACTCGATGGCTACGTCGGCCGAAGCAAAGCTAGGGCTGTCGAAGTCGGCCAAATTGTCTTTGTCGATGATGCAAACGATGTTGTGGCCGCGCTGTTTAGCAATCTCTTCAATCATGCGGCCCATCTTTCCGTAGCCTATAATGGCGATGTTCATGTGGTATTTGTTTTCTGCTTTTGTTGTTGTTAGGCAGCTCGCACTGCGCGTAACTGTCCCATTCACAGCGCAAAGTTAGCGAAAAAAGGGGTAATAGGCGAAGAATAAGAAGTAAAAATCTTTTCTCTCTTTCATCTTTCGGCAGAAATACATGTTCTTTTGACACAAGTACATAAGAAAATGTCGTTGATTAGAAGTGGATTGGTTGATGAACTAACAAGTTAACGAGTTGACAAGTTAACAAGTTAACGAGTTGACAAGTATGTGGCATTAGCCATTTTCACCTTGGTAAGTTGACAAGTTAACAAGTTAACGGGTTGACAAGTAGGTGGCGTTAGCCATTTTCACCTTGGTAAGTTGACAAGTTAACAAGTTAACGAGTTGACAAGTACGTGGCGTTAGCCATTTTTTCACCTTTTCACCTTTTCACCCTTTCACCTTTTCATGCGAAAAGATGATAGCTTCCGCCTGCCAAAAGCTTTATCACGCCTTTCATTTCGAGTTGGAAAAGCAAGGCGGTGAGCCGCGATATGGGGATGTTGGCCGTTACCGACAGCTGGCTTATGGGTTGGTCGTTAAGCTTTTGCAGTGCCAGGACCACGGCTTTTTCTTCGGCAGAAAGCTGCGGAAAGAGTTGTCGTTCTATGCCTTGGCGCGCTGCTTGCAAACGTTTGAAGTCGTTTTCCCATCCCATTGCCTGCACAAAGTCGGCTGCCGAGCAAACGAGTTGCGCCTTATGGTCGCGTATCAAGTTGTTGCAACCCTCGCTATAAGTCGCGCCCACAGGCCCGGGGAAAGCGAAAACCTCGCGGTTATAGTCGCGAGCGATGGCCGTAGTGATGAGTCCTCCGCCGTGTGCAGCACTCTCAACGAGCACACAAGCATCGGCAATGCCAGCCACAATGCGGTTTCTTCGCACGAAGTTCAGCTTGTCGGCATTGGTGTTGGTGAGAAATTCGGTGAGCAAACCGCCCCTTTTGATCATCCCTTCAGCCGTTTGTTTGTGGCGTGTGGGGTAGAGATAGTCCAGCCCATGCGCCAGAACTCCCACCGTATCCAGCCCGTTTGCCAAAGCTTGTCGGTGCGCATTGATGTCCACTCCGTAGGCCAAGCCACTCACGATGAGCACTTCTGGGCAAAGCGTTTTCAGTTCGTAGACAAACTTGCGTATGATGTCTTGCCCGTAAGCCGTGCAATGCCGTGTGCCAACAATGTTGATAACGCGCGCCCTGTTGAGGCAAGCCGTACCCTTATAGAACAGCACTAGCGGTGCATCGTCGCAGTTTTTAAGGCGTTGGGGATAGTCGTTGTCGGCCAAAGAGAAAGCGCTGATGCCGTTTTGCAGGTTATATTCCATCTCTGCATCGGCCACTTTAAGGTGTTGTTCGATGTTGCGCATGGCCTCTTGCAAGCGTGGTGAGGCCTCGGGAAGCACTTCTCGCAGGTCTTTTCGATGCTCCATAACGGCCGTTGCCGAGCCAAGCCGACGGTAAAGCTCGGCCAATCCGGCCAGATTGAAATAATTAACACGCGTTAGGGCGATGGCGTTACGGGTTTCGTTGTCGTTCATGGGCAGGGGAATGAAGTAAAGGAGTAAAGGAGTAAAGTAGGAGAGGAGTAAAGGAATAAAGTAGGAGAGGAGTTAAGTAGGCGAGGAGTTAACTCCTCGCCTACTCACTCGATGAAAGGCTCGAAAGCCTTGTCGATGTCTTCGCTTCGGCTCAATCTACCGTTCACCAAGCACACCAGTTCGGCCGTTGCTCGGAAAGAAAGCTTATTGTCTCGCTTGCGAAAGATGTCGTGATGGAACACATATCGTATGCCTTCTTGCGTAATTCGCAGCTTCGACACCAAGATGTCGTCGCATTGCAGCGGCGTTTTGTATTGCAGGCTCATACGTGCCACAACGGCATCCACCCCTTTTTCGTGCAGTCCGGCGAAGCTAAGCCCCACGTGTTTCAAGAAAAGGTGGCGCGTGTGCTCGGTGTAATGCAAATAGTTGGCGTTGTTAACGATGCCTTGGATGTCGCATTCGTAGTCGCGAACTTCCATTTCGGTTGTGAATGTGTACATTGATTCGTGATTTTTTAAGTTCTTTGCTTTTGAGTTATTATGTTTTTGTGTTGCCGAGTTGATGGGCGTTAGCCATCTTTTCACCTTTTCATCTTTCGACAGAAATACATGTTCTTTTGACACAAGTACATA
>CAJPTO010000246.1 GCA_905373605.1 uncultured Prevotella sp. | reverse complement strand
ATTATATGTTTATAATAAGTTGGGGTGTTATCAATAATTAAAGGAAAAATCCCTCGTATGCAATGCCAATGTTGATGCAAGGTTCGTTGTTATACCCGCTTTTGAAGATGCGGTTGGCATAGTTGGCCTTGATGGCAATCTGTGGAACAGGGAAATAATTCACACCAAACACCATGCGTTGTCGAGCCGTATAGCTGTAAACAGGTTGCGAAGGGCCGGCAACATGCGAGTCGTAGGTTTCGTAACGCCCGAAAAGATAAAACTTTTGGTTGTCGTCTCGCAGCTTGGCAAACCTAGAAAAGATGTCGTAACCGGCCTCAATGCCGATGGCATAAGCGTTTTTGCCCACGTTGGTTTTATCCCATGGCGAGTTTCTGTGCATGTTTGCCTTAGCCACACTTAAGCGTTGTGCGCCCGAAACATAGCCATAGTCGGCCTGTCCGCGCACAATCCAGTTGAAGCGATTAAAGGTAAAGTCGAATGCTCCGATATAAGTCATGGCCTTAACACCGTCGTATGGCTTGCCTTTTCCTTCCATTTCGTTGGGTGAAGTGTTGTGCATGGCTTGCCCAACATAGCCCGAAAGGCCGATGCGAAGGCCGGGAACAGAGTAGTTATCCAAACGAAGAACGAAGCCATATTTGTTTGCGGGCTTAAATTCGAAGGCAGAACCGGCACCTTTATGCACCCAACTGTCGCGCCCGAACAGCAAAGCATTGAGGCCAGCAACCACTTGGAACTCGTATCTGAAATGCTTTGTGCGACCCCAAAAGCTGATACCCGTGTCGTGCCATGTGCTTGGCAGGATGGTGTTTTCGCCTTCGGGGCGATATACTGTGAAGAAATTCAGCGGCTCGTGGTGCGCATTGTTCAGGCCAACAGGCACAACGATGTGGCCTAACTTGATGTTAGCCCACTTGGCAAACGATTTCTGAATCCAGAATTGTTCCAGTTCTACCTCGCCGCCTTTCTCTATTTCGGTTTCGTATTCGCCGCCTTCATCGGCTTCCATCTCCACCGCGGCTCCCGTACCAGTGTGTTCAAACTCGATTTCTGTTCCCATTGTCCAGCCTTTTCCAAAGTCGTAGCCCAGGTAAATCACGGCATGGGGGATGTCGAATCGGCCGTTGCTCGGGTCGTTAGCATAGAGTTTGGGGCGACGGTAGCGATATTGATTGTCGCTATGGAAGTTGCGCGAATACGCCACTTCGCCACAACCGCTAAGGCTTAAGCGATTGCCTTTGGCGTGGTTCATCACACTGTCACCCGCATTCACTTGTGCCTGAGCAGTAGAAAAAGAACAAGCCATTGCCAAAGCAACGAGCATGGAAGTAGAATTACTCATAAATTTGTTCGCGTTATTATGTATTTAAGGAAAGGCGACGCGGATTTCTGGTTACGTTCTTGTCTCCAATGTCCGGTGTTTATTGTAAGAATTGAATTGGGGATAACCAAATCCTTGACGACTAAGAGATGCAATCATCACCGCGCCACCTTTGTATTCGACTGCAAAATTATAAGGTTTTCGGTTACTAAACAATACTTAAAAGTTGGTAATTACGCTTTCATCACTTTTGGGTATCCGCCCCTTTTGGGCGTTTCAAACCCACATTATTATCAATACGCGCGCGAAAATACCTATATATTATTATTGGCCGTTTCGCTTTTTTTTTATTACTTTGCA
Source organism: uncultured Prevotella sp. (assembly GCA_905373605.1). Taxonomy (GTDB): domain Bacteria; phylum Bacteroidota; class Bacteroidia; order Bacteroidales; family Bacteroidaceae; genus Prevotella. The sequence goes on along the minus strand of CAJPTO010000246.1, from coordinate 2,486 downwards.
AGCCGTTATAGCCCACATAATAACAAATAGGTAATTATAGGTATGAAAAATCATAAGATGTACGAACCCGAAGATAAGATGATACTTCTTATCCGTGACAATTACAGCATTCTGCAAACGCTTAGCGCTTTCGGGATTAGCTTGGGTTTCGGCGACAAAACGGTGCGCGACGTGTGCGAAAGCCAGAATGTGGACACCTATACCTTCTTGGCGGTGGTGAACTTCGCCATTAATGGCTATCGCGATTACGACGATGCCGACCGACTTTCAATTCCAACACTCATCAAATACTTAAAGGCAAGCCACGAATATTTCCTCGATTTCCAACTGCCATTCATGCGAAAGGCACTCGTTGCGGCCATTGACGAGAAGGACAACCTTGCGCGGCTGATACTCAAACTATACGACGAGTATGCACACAGCATTCGATCGCACATGAAATACGAAGAAAAAATGGTGTTCCCCTACGTAGACTCGCTGCTCAACAACAAGGCTCAAACCAACTATGACATCGAAACTTTCTCCAAACACCACGGACAAACGGATGTGAAACTGCGAGAACTAAAGAACATCATCATCAAATACCTGCCATCTGACGGACTAAGAAACAACCAACTTACGGCCGTGCTATACGACATCTACAACAACGAAGAATGGTTGCTGCATCATGGACAGGTGGAAGACGAGATTTTCGTGCCTGCTATTAGAAGACTCGAGGCTAAGCTCAAGCAAAACGACGTGTCGGTGAAAATTTCCAACATGATTAACCACACAAACGACAACATAGACAACCTTAGCGACCGCGAAAAGGAGGTTATCATCAGTCTTGTGCAAGGTATGACCAACAAGGAAATTGCCGACCACCTGTGCATATCCATCAACACGGTTATCACACATCGAAGAAACATCGCCCGAAAACTGCAAATCCACTCGCCTGCAGGACTCACCATCTACGCCATTGTCAACAACTTGGTGGACATTTCTTCCGTAAATCTCTAACATGGCAAGCCAATGATGAACAACAATCACGAGTCAAAGCTCAAAGAACGCCCACGCATTGCCATTGTTGACCCCAACACGCTGGCCATTCTGGGCTTGAAACAGATTTTGCAAAACGTGATGCCCATCATACAAGTAGACACGTTCAACGATTTCAGCCAATTGCAGCAGGCCAATCACGATGTTTATGTACACTACTTCGTATCAACGAGCATCGCTCTGGAAAACAGAACGTTTTTCTTAGAACGCAAAAACAAGACCATCGTGCTCACGGCTTCCACAGAGCCAAACTGCCAAATGACAGGCTTCAACAGCCTTTGCATCAACGTTCCCGAAGAACAACTGGTGCGTTCCATTCTCCAATTGGAGCAATATGCGCACGCTCACGGCCGAAACTTGCCGCCCCTACCCCACGCCTTGCAGATGAAAATACTCTCCGACCGCGAGATTGAGGTGCTGTCGCTCATTGTACAGGGACTTATCAATAAGGAGATTGCCGACCGACTGAACATCGGGCTGACAACGGTTATCACGCATCGCAAGAACATCATGGACAAACTGGGCATGAAAAGCGTGTCGGCTCTCACCATCTACGCCGTGATGCACGGATATGTAGACATCAGCAAAATCTGATGCGGCGCACATCCGGCCCCCTTTCATCCCCATTCCCCATCCTCATCCCCCATAACAAAGGCCAACACATGCCCAACTCTTTCCATTTCAAACAATTCACCATACACCAAGACCGCTGTGGCATGAAAGTTGGCACAGACGGCGTGTTGCTTGGTGCTTGGGCACAAGGGGGAGAAAACATTCTAGACATAGGCTCAGGCACTGCACTTATCGCACTGATGCTAGCACAAAGATACCACGAGGCCAAAATAACAGGGGTTGAACTCGACGAACAGGCCGCACAACAAGCCAAAGAAAACGTTGCGGCATCGCCCTTTGCACAACAAGTGACAATTGAAAACATCGCCATACAATGTTTTTCTCAGAACGAAAACTTACACACACATTTTGATGCCATCGTGTCTAACCCACCTTTTTACCACTCATTGAAAAGTAAAAACCACGAACGCACCTTGGCACGGCATACCGAAAGCCTTACGTTTAACGAACTTTTCGAGGCGGTTAGCTTGCTTTTAGCTCCCGAGGGAGTGTTCAGTGCGGTTATCCCAACCGAAGAAATGGACTGTTTCTTGGCGGAAGCCTATATCAAGGGGCTATTTGTAAATCGACTTGCTAAAGTGAGAACGGTGGAAACAAAGCCCGCCAAACGCTGTCTTGTGGCATTTTCGAGAATTCGACCAGAACGTTATTTGGAGGAAGAAACAACCATAAGGAACTCACAAGGAGAGTACACACAATGGTATTCGCAGCTAACACACGACTTTTACTTATAGAAGTCATCTTGACTTTTATTTCTCACCAAGTAAAATTTTCAGTATAAATTTTAACATTATGGCTGCCTTCTCGCTCCGTAG
>CAJPTO010000245.1 GCA_905373605.1 uncultured Prevotella sp. | reverse complement strand
ACATATCTCTGCCGTTAGGGGCAGGCTTGGGATAAGCTCTTCCAGCAGTTCGCGATAGCCTTTGTCTACGCTACTCATCGCGTTCAGCCGAGCACAAAGCCGCTTGGCGCGGGCAAAACTGGCCTGCATCTCTGCATCGTCGAAGCGATAACGCTCGCCGCTGCGCATCTTTTCCATCTCTGTTTTCATGACTTTTCTTTTGGTGGTAGAACGCAAAAGTACGTTTTTTTGATTAACTTTGCAACGACAGAACCCACACCACACGTGGTTTTCACACTTATTCACTAATACGGCCTGCGATGTTTCATCCCCTACATTCCCACTTGCCCCACCCCCAAAGGCTTAACAACCCCTTCGCTTACGAGCCAAATGCACTGTGTTTGTTGGCTGCCGAACAGGTAAAAGGGTTTGTGGCTGCGCAAAAGGCGTGGGCAGAAGAGGTGGAAGAGGGGAAAATGTTCGGCGTGTTGGTGGTGGAACGTGCTGTAAATGGGCACACGGAACTGGGTTTTCTGGCCGCCTTTTCGGGGCAATTGTACGGCAGAAGCACATGGCCGGGCTTTGTTCCGCCCGTGTTCGACTATCTACAACCTGATGGTTATTTCAAATTGAACGAACGAGAGATTAGCTACATCAACGTACGGATAAGCGAAATGGAGCGAAACCCGCAACTGCTCACGCTTCAAAATCGGCTCAAAAGCGAACAAGCAGTAGGCGAAACTCAGTTGAACGCTTACCGAACATTCATGGCTAAGGCCAAAACAATGCGCGAAGAGCGGAGGAAGCAGGGCGCAACGCCCGAGGAATTGGCGGCGATGGTGAAAGAAAGTCAGTTTCAAAAGGCCGAACTGCGCCGACTGAAACAGCGCATTGCGGCACGCTGTGAAGGTGTGAGAGCCGAACTTAACGTGTTGGAAAGCGCAATAATGCAGTTGAAAACACAGCGTAAAACCCTGTCGGATACCCTGCAACGCTGGCTCTTTGAGCAGTTCGATATGCTGAATGCGCGTGGCGAACGCCGCAATTTGCTCGACATCTTTGCCCCGACAGCCCAACGAATGCCGCCTGCCGGCACGGGCGAATGTTGCGCGCCGAAGTTGCTTCAGCATGCTTTCGTAAAGGGTTATCGCCCCGTTTCGATGGCCGAGTTTTGGCTTGGGCGTTCGCCTCGCACGGAGATAAGGCGCGAAGGGGCGTTTTATCCCGCTTGCCAAGGCAAGTGTGGACCCACGTTGGCTTTCATGTTGCAGGGACTTGACGTTGAGCCGATGCCGCAAAAGCCCGTTGATGCTTCGGCCCTTCGCGTGGTTTACGAAGACAATGCCTTGCTGGTGGTGAGCAAACCGCACGGCATGTTGAGCGTTCCGGGTAAGGATGGTGGCACGTCTGTTGCAGAAATCGTGCGCCAACGCTATCCCGATGTCCGCTCGCCGCTCATCGTTCACCGGCTCGATCAAGACACTTCGGGTCTGATGCTCATCGCCAAGACCAAGCAGATGCACCGAACATTGCAGGCCGCCTTTGAAAATCGCGAGGTGACGAAACGCTATGTGGCCGTGCTTGATGGCCTTTTGCCGCCCGACAAACGGCACGGAACCATCTCCTTACCCTTGCGCAGCAACTATATTGACCGTCCGCGGCAGATGGTGGACTGGCAAAAGGGTAAGCCTGCCCTCACGCATTACGAGGAAATTGCCCACAAAGATGGTTGCTCCATAGTGGCACTTTATCCGCTAACTGGCCGTACGCATCAGCTTCGTGTGCATTGTGCGCACCCCGAAGGCCTGAACATCCCCATCCTCGGCGACCCACTTTATGGCCGTAAGGCCGACCGAATGTACCTTCATGCAGAAGCGATTGAGGTGGAAATGCTGGGGCTGAAGGTGGAAGAAAAATTTAAATGGTGACAAGGTGAAAGGGCGAAAAGGCTTTTAAAGGTGAAAAAGTGAAAGGGTGAAAAGGTGAAAAGATGGCTAACGCCCATCAACTCGACAACTCGTCAACTTGTTAGTTCATTAACCAATCCACTTGTAATCAACGATATGTTCTTATGTACTTGTGTCAAAAGAACATGTATTTCTGTCGAAAGATGAAAAGGTGAAAAGGTGAAAGGGTGAAAAAATGGCTAATGTTGTTTGTAATCGCTTCTCTAGAATGCCTAGCACACCTAGAATACCTAGGATATCTAGAACCACTAGACCACCTAGAATACCTAGACCACCTAGGTTATCAATAACTTCTAGGCCGCCTAGCCCATCTAGCTCCCCCAAAAGACACGTATTAATGAAATAGATATGAACAAAGACAAAGACAAAGAAATGGCCTGGCAAGTGCTGGACCGAGAGTATTTAATACGCCGCCCTTGGCTGACGGCACGTAAAGATAAGGTGCTATTGCCCACAGGTGCGGTGGTAGACGAATATTATGTGCTGGAATATCCCGAGTGGGTGAACACCGTTGCCATAACACGCGAGGGCGATTTTGTGCTTGTTCGCCAATATCGGCATGCACTCGGCGTTACTGCGATGGAGATTTGTGCCGGCGTAATGGAGCAAGGCGAAGAGCCGATGCAGGCTGCTAAGCGCGAATTGCTGGAGGAAACGGGCTACGGAAACGGACATTGGCAGCCGCTAATGACCATCGCGCCTAATCCCGGAACGATGACAAACCTCTGCCATTGCTTCTTGGCAACGGGCGTGGAAAAGGTTTCGGGGCAGCATCTTGATGCAACAGAAGACATACGGGTGCAGCTTGTGAGTCGCGATGAGATGTTGCGGATGCTCAAAAACAACGAACTGTACCAGGCCATGATGTACGCCCCATTGTGGAAATACTTTGCCTTGGAAGGCGAACTGACCTCCTTACTGCTTAAGGGTGAAAAGAAGTAAAGATGACTAACGCCAACAAAGCATTTGGCTTAACCCCTTAACTCCTTAACTCCTCCGAGCAACTCCCTAGCTTCTTTACTCTTTAGCTCATCCAAACAACCCCTTAACTCCTTACCGCCTACTGCCTTACTCCCTTACCACTCACTATTTTTCCCCTTATCATTTGGCCAATTCAAAAGAAATAAGTAATTTTGCACCTCAAAGTGAGCATATAACAATAAATTAAGATAAAGCAATGAAAAGAACATTTCAGCCCCACAACCGTAGAAGGGTGAATAAGCACGGCTTCCGTGAAAGGATGTCAACGAAGAATGGTCGTCGCGTTTTGGCTGCTCGCCGCGCGCGTGGCCGCAAGAAACTCACCGTTTCTGACGAACATCACGGCAAGTAAGCACATACATTCATGCCTACGACATTGCAAGGCAGCGATGAAAACGACAATGTTTCATCGCTGCCTTGTTGTTTAAAGCTGTTGATTGACAACAAACCTCTCGAACTTATCGCATACGCAGCCTTGAACTTCACGCCAGAAGCACAGTCCACACCATTCGGTTACAAAGAAATTCATTAACTTTGCGGGCGAAAAAAAACGATTAAAAACAAAGCACTTATCATGAGAAAACCATTTTTATCACCCTTTGCACGCTTTGCAACGCCCACATTGCAGGCATATGGGCGGTTATCTGCCCATAAACGAGCGAAGAATGCAAGGAGTACCTAGAAAGACTAGAAGTTCTTGGATTGTCAGAAACCCCATAAATCCCCAGAAACACCAGTCTTCTCCCACACCAACAACCCCATCCCAATAGCCTCATAAAACAATCTTCCACAACAATTTAAACATTTTGTGGAGAAAAGTGGGGCAAGATGGGGAAAAATGATTAACTTTGGCGGTAGTTTCCATCTAATAGATAAGAATGCGATTTTTGGGTAACACAGAAGCAAAGACAGATGCGAAGGGAAGGGTTTTCTTGCCCGCCGCTTTCCGCAAGGTGCTACAGGCATCGGGCGAAGAATGCCTTGTGCTTTGCAAAGACTTGCACCAACCTTGCTTGGTGCTTTACCCAGAAAGCGTGTGGAACCAGCAGATGGACGCGCTTCGCAGTCGATTGTCGCGATGGAATGCCATTCACCAGCAGCTCTTCAGGCAATATGTCTCAGACGTTGAACTGGTTACGCTCGACGGCAACGGCCGATTCCTCATCCCCAAACGCTATATGGCAATGGCACAAATTAGCCAAAGCATACGTTTCTTGGGAATGGGCGACACCATCGAGATATGGAG
>CAJPTO010000244.1 GCA_905373605.1 uncultured Prevotella sp. | reverse complement strand
GTCTCGTCGGCAGCCACATCTTTGGCGTTGCTCACAAAGTCGTTGACAGAAGCTTCGGTGAGCGTAGGCCTCACGCCCGTGCCTTGGCGTTGTGCACAGTGGGTGCTAATCCACATGTTCATGTCGTTGAGCGCGTTGGCATAGTCTTTCTTCAAGGCATAAGCCTCGGCCCTTACAAGCAACGTCTCATCGGTGGTGAACACAGCATCGACGATGTGCGGATAACCCGTTCCGGCAACTTTGTCGGTGTATTCAAAGAACTCCAGCATCTTGGGGAAGTAAGTGAGGTAGGAATTTCCATACAACTTTCGGGCAATGTAGAGCGTGTTGTTTTGGATTCCATTCGTGGCATTCCAGGGCATGGCGCACCACATTGTTTCATATGTGAGCAAGGCATGGCTGTGAGCATAACGCCCATACCTACCAGAAGAGACAGCACGGCCCGCAATAGAATAAGCCGTTACGAGCAAGAGGTTGGCCTTTTCGCTGGATTGCACATAGCGATTCTTGATGTCATCCACACCTGCTAAGGGTACATAGGCAGAATAGTCGCGCAACAACGCAGTGGGGTCGGAACCCAACACCGTTGTGGCATAGGCAATGGCCTTGTCGAAATTGAGGTAGAAAAGGTTGAACCTAGCAGCGAAAGCGTAGGCAGCCTTCGAGTTGAAGTGATACTTGGGAACGGTGAGGTACGCGTCGTCGAGCAAAGGCAGTGCCTCCTCTATGTCGGCATTGATGTTGGCATATAGTTGGGCCAGCGTACCGCGACCGTCAGGTTCCACGCCCGGTACTTTTGGATAGGGCAGCCCCATGTATTCATTTGCTTTCGAAGGGTTCCACGCCATGCAGAAAAAGTTGGCCATTTGGAACATGGCGTATGCCCTGCAGAGCAATGCTTCGGCCCTCAAGGCGCGTGCGAGAGCGCTTTGGGGCAGTTGGTTGAGAGATTCCAAAGCCACATTGGCCTCTCCCACTACTTTATAACCCGACTCCCATATCGTCTTAGGACTATCGTTTCCAGTCACATCCACCGGTTGCCAAAGATAATACTGCTGTTGTATGGGTCCGGCAGAATATTGGCTTCCATTGTCGGTAATGTTGTCGCTGCTCATCTCCATGCCAAGGTCGGTGGACACTTCGGGATAGGCAGTGGTGAGCAGTTTTTGAACCTTTTCAAGGGAATTGACCTCGGCACGGTCGTCGGGCATCTTGTCGAGATACGAGTCGCACGAGGTAAAGACCATCAAAGCACTGGCAGCAGCCAGCAATATCGTATTTATTTTCATAAAGATAATCTCCTGTTGTTTTTAAAGTCCAACCCTCAATGTCATTGTAAACTGGCGTGCCATTGGTACGGCCACACCGCCAGAGTTGAAGAATTCGGGGTCTTGTCCGTTCAGTTTCTTGTCTGAATAGATAAGGAAGAGGTTTGTGCCCTGCAGCTTGATGTTAGCCGAATTGATGTGCAGGCTGCTGAGCCACTGTTTGGGGAAGTCGTAGGAGAGCGAGATTTCTTTCATCCTGATGAAGTCGCCCTTTGCCACGCGTGCCGTAGAACGGTTGTAGGCGTTGTAAGCGCGTCTAAGATAGATGTCGCCTTGTATCTGCCTGAGGTCGGCAATGGCCGGGATGTCTGTAACGGCTTCGTCGCCAGCCATCACCCATCGGTTCTTAAACTCTTTGGGCATTGCCGTGAGGTCCGAGTAATAATACGAGAAACTCGGGTCTAGACGTATCTTGTTCCCGAAAGCGTAAAAGTGGCAAAGATGTTGAGGTGGAACCCCTTATAGCTGAACACATTTCCCAGCGAGCCCGTTATGGTGGGGTCGGTTGGGCCTTCGTAAACAAGGTGGTCCAAGTTGAAATCTTGGAAATTGATGTTGCTTGTCACCAAGTTGCCCTCCTCGTTGATGAAGGTGGGGATGCCGTTGGCGTTAAGCCCGCGGAAGTCCATCGAGAAAAGCGAGCGGTAGGCATATCCCTCCTTGGTAAATCCTGTTCCGGTTATCATCTCGATGATGCGCGACTTGTTGTCGAGCGAGGTAACTTTCGTTTTTACATGCGAGAAGATGAAGTCGGTGGTCCATTGGAAATCTTTCCCGACGAAGTTTTTACTGGTGATGGAGAACTCTTCACCATGCGAGCGCATGGAGGCCACGTTGAGGTATTTTTCCACTTCTCCGTCCATGTCGCCCTTGGTTACCTTGGGGCCGATGAGGTCGAAGTTGTTGCGTGTGTACCAGTCGAAGGTGAAGTTGAGCCTGTTCTTGAAGAAGCCCAAGTCCACGCCGAGGTTCAGTTCGTGTTTTTTCTCGTAGGTAAGTGTGGGGTTAGGGAACCGCGACACCTCCAAGGCCGATTCTTTTTCGGAGGCATAAGGCCGCCACACGTTCACGCTTTTGATGATGATTTTCGAATTGGTTACTGCCGGTTTGTCGCCAGTGAGCGAATACGAGCCCTTGAGCGTGGCGTGTGTCAGCACGTCTTTGAACATCTTTTCAAACCACGGTTCCTCGTGTGCGTTCCAAGCAGCCGACACATTCCACGTGGGCAACCACCTTGCGCTGCGCGCCTTACCCAGTCGGTTGCTGCCTTCATAGCGCGTGGTGCCGTTCACGGTGTACCGCCCTTTCCACGAATAGGTGGCCGTGCCGAAGAACGACACTTCGCGGTTGTACCAGTTGCTGAGCGAATAATACATGTTGTTTTCTTCGCTGGCCTGCTTGAAGTAGTGATAGTCGTAATTGCCAAGGTATCCCATGTCGTATTGCATGCCCACACCGCTGAAGTAGCTTTTGCTGCGGTCGGTGGTGTTCACCTCCATACCTCCAAACACGTTCACAATGTGGTCTTCGGCATAAACATCGTTGTAGCTGGCCGTGGCACGGAAGTCCCAGCTGTTCATCCTATATTTCGTTTCGCGATAGAACCCGCCTTGAGGCAACACCGAGAATGGATTTGAGTTGGGTTTGTCGGGGTCTTTGTAGAGCCAAGGGTTGCTGTCGCGCATGGTGGCGTCGTCCATGGCACGGAAAGCCATAGCCATGTTGGAGCCTTCGCGTATCTGGTTGGCCTGCGTGGTGGTAGAGAACTTGTAGGCACCCAGCACGGCAAGCTCCACCTTTGATATGGGCTTGAACTTCAGTTCGGCCTGCAGCTTGGTGTCGATGACATCGAAGTCGTTGTAGTTGTTGGCCAGTTCGTTGTGGATGTTGAACGGAGCATAGTCGCGCAGGTAATAGACGTTGGGGTCCAGTGCGCGCGAACTGTTGATGGCATACGAGTAGGGGTTGATGTCGAAGTCGCGTGCCACCTCTCCCGACACATTGTCTATGCGCTGGTTCAAGGCACCCGGCGAGCGTTGCTTGCGGTAAGCAGCATTTCCGATGAGGTTCAACGACACCTTCTTGCTCAGGTTGTATAGCGAATTGATGTTGAAGGTGTAGCGTTGCACCTTGCTTTGCTCGCTCCATCCCGGGTCGTCCATGATGCTGAACGAGGTATACAGCTGTGCCTTATCGTTACCCGTAGACATGCTGATGGAATGGTTAGACGATATGGCGTTGCTGAACAACTCGTCAAACCAGTTGGTGTTGCGCATCTCTGCCTCGCGCAGGTAGCCGTACATGGCCTCTTGCGTGTTGGCCAGTCCATAGCCCGTTTTGGGGTCGTAGCTGTTGATGAGGTGGTACATCCTGCCGTATACGCCGCTGTCTGGTGCACGATAGGTGCGGCCGAAAGAGATGAGTCCACTAGCTTCCATCTCCTTGTAGATGCCCATTTGCTCTTGCGAGTTCATGATGTTGAACTGCGAGTACGAGGGTTTGAGGCGCATGGTGAATTCTCCGGTGTAGTTGATGCGCGTAGCACCGGCGTTTCCTTTCTTCGTGGTGACAACGATAACGCCACCCATTGCGCGCGCACCGTAGATAGAAGTGGCCGAGCCGTCTTTAAGGATTTGGAAACTCTCGATGTCGTCGGCATTCAGTCCGGCGATGGCCGAGGAGATAAGCGTTGCGGCATCGCCCGATGAGAGCGCGTCGGCGTCCACTTCGGTAACGTCTTCCATGATAACTCCATCAACCACCCAAAGCGGCTTGCTGCTTCCGTAGATGGAAGTGGCACCGCGCACGCGTATTTTAGGTGCCGTTCCGAATGTACCCGAAACGTTTTGCA
>CAJPTO010000243.1 GCA_905373605.1 uncultured Prevotella sp. | reverse complement strand
ACTTTTGCTAGTTGACAAGTTAACGAGTTAACAAGTTGACAAGTTGATGGGCGTTAGCCATTTTTTCACCTTTTCATCTTTTCACCCTTTCACTTTTCCCCGCCTTTTCACTCTCCAATTCTCAGCTTCACCACGCGTTGGTTAAAGTGGCGGTAGAAGTAGGGAATGTGATAAAGCATTCGGAAAATGAAGGGGAAACGGCCATGATCATGCTTGCTCATGTAGTATTCCTTGTCAAGGTGCAGGCGTTTGTGCCATGTCTCCATGTCCTTGGTGTTGAGCATCGACCACTTAAATTCCACTTCCTTGTCCATCTTCTTCAGCGAGTCGTGTTTCTTGCTGTTGCCAACAAGGGCGAAAGCCAACATGTCGAACAGCACAACGGCATTGTCAAGGCGTTGCGCTATGTTGGTAAAAAACTGCTTAACGGCCGCGGGGTCGAAGTACATCATCACACCTTCGATGATGACAAGCACGGGTTTGCCCTCGGCATTCACCTTGTCGCACCACGAATAGTCGAAGAGCGACTGCGCTAGGAACGTGTTTTCTTCCGACTCTTTCAGCAACTTGCGCCTCAGTTCTATGGCTTCGGGCAAGTCCAGGTCGTACCAATGGCTCACCTTTGGCTTGCCCAGTCGTTCGTATCGCGCATCAATTCCCGCGCCCAATTGTATCACCACGGCATCGGGATGCTCGTTCAAAAAGGCCTTAGCTTCCATGTCTATGAGGCCGGCACGCACACAACAGCCCGACTGTGAGAATGAAGCCCGTTTGAGTTTAGAGAAGTCGTAGTCTATCTTTCCCATCATCTCCACGGCCTTTTGGTCTTTAATCAGTGCGTCGGGACGTGCTGTTTCCACTGCTTTAGCCCAAAGTGTGATGAGCATCGTTTCGGGAACATTGGTGAGTTTGCTTTCAATTTTGTCGTTCATTGTCATTGTTTTTATGGCGCAAGTCTTCTTCTCGCTTGGCTTGTGCGGTTGTTTATTTATGCAAAGTTAGGTATGTTTACAGATTTAGGCAATCACCAAAAATGGTGATTTGTAAAAAAGAACGATGTTTTTCCAGTGTGTCAGAATACCTATAAATGCGTAGTGTGGGGTGAGGGATGGGGTGGGGAGTGGCTGATGGAATGGAATTGGCAATGAAAGGGTAGGGCGTTTCGTAACAAAAAAGGGGGTGTGTGGATGGCGGAATGTAGATTTAAGAGGCAATTGAAAGTATAATTGTTGGTGCTTCAATGCAAAACATATCCTTCTTTTTTCATCCTTTCCATAAATTCGTCAAGTGTTTCGTTGGCGTTCATCTTGTAAGTGTTGCCTCTTTTGACATCGGCAATGGCATCTTCCAGCTGCGCCAAGAATGTTTCTTTGCTCAACAGTGTATCATCTTTCGATGCTCTTGTTATCTTGAAAGCATCATTTTTTCGGGTGACAAGTAGGTCTGTTCCACGAGAAACTTTATCTAAATATTCTTTTTGGTTGGCCCTGAATTCACGGGAACTAATTGTTATCATGCCGCATTGTTTTGTTGACATTACAAATGTTACGCTATGCGAATGAAAAGACAAAAAGAAAGGCGATTTTTTTTGATGGTATATTTTTGTTTTCTGGTTGGAATAAGCGTGTCGGGATAAGAAATGGCCGCAGGGTTAATGCTGTTTGTTCGCCTGTTTTGCCTAGAATATCCCTTCAACGCGGTTTTCTTTCAATTCTCCTTCAAAGTCTTTTCCCGCTATGATGATTTCTTTGGCATCAGATTTTGTGCGCCTTACCATAATGGTTTGGGACTTAGTGGTGCCGTTGTTGTAAACAATGGTAACATGTTGTGCGTTTGCTTTCTTGATGAATGTGTTTTGTTGCAAGTGCATGTCTGGCAAAGCGTCGGCCTCTTGCGGCAGGTTGATGGGCTGCATGGTGTTGTTTTGCAGGTCGATGAGGTAGAGCGTGCCGCGGTCGTCGATGCTGTTGATTTGCAAACAAAGCAGCAATCCTTGCGCCAACCGATAGCCTCGCTTGCCCTTAGTGTGCTGGCCACAAAGCACGAAACACTTGTTTTTGAATACATTCTCTGCCGTAGACTTGTCGTAAAGCTCTAAACCCAGCATGTCCTCGGCGATGAAATAGGTGATGCCGAAATGCCAATCGAAGTCCAATCCCTCGTAACGCGAATTGTATTTGCGCCACAATGTGCTGTCGTTCAGCGTGATTGCGCGTTCGTAAAAGAGCGACATGGCCGTGTGATCGTGCTGTAAGGAGAAGTGCAAGAGCGAGTCGCCACAATGCTTGTTCACCCAAAGAATGTAGTTGTTCTTTAAGGGATGGCACTCCTCAATGGCGTTTTGGGCGCAAACCATTGGCAGGGTGCAGAAGAAAAGCGCAAGGATTACAATTATTTTCTTCATGCAATATTGGCGGCTGTTTAAGGCGTATTGCAAAAATCCGTAAGCCCCAAGGCAATAAACAAGCGTTGGGCAGACAGGGTATTTAGGGAAACGCCCGTAAGTATATGGTTGTTGATGTTGCAAAGTTACGGACTGAAAATGAAACGACAAAGAAAACCGTGCTGTTATATGCATGCTTGTTCACAAAGATGCGCTCTGTATTGAGATGTAAACAATATTGTTCTTGTTGTCGCCAAGGGCATCTGCCAGTTATTAAAAAAAGTAGAAAAAGGCCTTTGTATTTGCATATTCGTGGGAAAGTTCCTAATTTTGCATAACAATATAAAGAAAAACAGAACGATGATAAATAGGGAATTAATACGTATAAAGATTGTCCAGTTAACCTATGCATACTACCAGAATGGTAATAGAAATATGGATAACGCTGAGAAAGAGCTGCTCTTCAGCCTTTCCAAGGCATACGACCTATACAATTACCTGCTGGCGTTGATAGTGGCAATCACACGTGAAGAGAGACATCGTGTAGACATCGCGACACAACAGGCGCAGCGCGAAGGCACAGAGGTGCCCTCGGCTAAGTTCGCGTACAATAAATTCGCTACGCAATTGGAGGAAAACAATCAGCTCAACGCCTTTATGGAGGCCATGAAGCAGCGTTGGGAAGACGACATCGAGGCCGTGAGGAAGCTGTGCAACCAAATTGAACAGGCTGAAACCTACCGCGAATACATGGAAAGCGGAAACGATGATTATGAGGAAGACCGCGAATTGTGGCGTAGGCTATACAAGCAACTCATACAAAACAACGTGGACCTGGACGCTCTTTTGGAGGAGAAAAGCCTGTATTGGAATGATGACAAGGAGATTGTAGACACCTTCGTGATGAAAACCATCAAGCGGTTTGACCCGGAGAACAAGGCCAAACAAGAGCTGTTGCCCGAATATAAGGACGAGGAAGACAAGGACTTCGCCCGAAAACTATTCAGGGCTACCATTCTGAATGCCGACCAATACCAGCGATACATGAGCGAGAACTCGCGTAATTGGGACTTCTCGCGGCTGGCTTACATGGATGTCGTCATCATGCAGATTGCCATTGCCGAGATGCTTACCTTCCCAAACATACCCGTTAGCGTAACCATCAACGAGTATGTGGAACTGGCTAAGCTCTATAGCACACACCGAAGCGGCGGATACATCAACGGAATGCTCGACACCATTGCGCGTGGGCTGATTGCTCATGGCCTGATGATGAAGGTGATGCCCGAACCAAGAGCGCGAAAACAACATGACAACGGCCATAAAAACGGGCAGCGGAAGCTCGAACAACAGCAAAACCAAGGCATGGCAGATGCAAATGGGGAGCTGGCAGCGGCTTTGGATGAGCCCGTTGAAGCCGATAACGCAGATAATGCCGGCAATGTACTGGCCCAAGAACCCGAACAAATTGCAGAAGAGGCCTAAATAGGGGCCTCGACTGCAACATTTACCGACAACTCAACAATTAAAATATGATTTCAACAACAGTTTTGGCTGCACAAGCAGCAGGCGGAAGCTCCGCCGGACCCATCTTGATGATGGTGGCTATCTTTGCCATCATGTACTTTTTCATGATTAGGCCCCAACAAAAAAAGCAGAAAGCCATACGCAACTTCCAAAATGCATTGCAAGAGGGGACGCGCGTTGTCACCAGTGGCGGCATCTATGGTGATGTGAAACGCATCAACTTGGAGAGCAACACCGTGGAACTTGAAATAGCTCGCGGCGTGGTTGTCACCGTTGATCGAAACTATGTGTTCG
>CAJPTO010000242.1 GCA_905373605.1 uncultured Prevotella sp. | reverse complement strand
TCCTACAAAGGTAAACATTAATTTCCGAAATGCCATATCCGCACACAATAAGCCCCTGCATCCCTCACAACGTGGCACAAACATTTCGCCCTTTGCAGCAAAATGCGTAACTTTGTGCCAGAATTGGTTTGCTTGGGCCGCGCGCTCAGCAATTAAAAGGGAACGGGGTGCAATTCTCCGACTGTCCCGCAGCTGTAAGTTCTTTATGGTTCTCTTCCTCATGCAGTTCTTAAACCAACAAGCAGCCCCGCAACAAGCCGGGCACTTCCAGAGAACACCATCACATAAGCCACTGTTTCGCACGCATCGCATCTTTTTTAGCTGGCCGAATCGGGAAGGCGAAGAGAATTAGGACAAAGTCAGAAGACCTGCCCGTTCGTCAAAGCGGCGTTCCACTCGTGGGATTAGGGAACGCAACGAAACATTTTTTCAAATCAAAAGCAAGTCAAAAACATCTCATGGACATAACCAAGAGAAATGGCGCAGTGGTCTCTTTCGACAGGGATAAGATTGCCACGGCCATCAAAAAAAGTTTTATCAGCACGGGGCACCCCATCGTGGAGAGCGACATCCGCGATGTGGCGGCAGCCGTTGAGCAAGTAATCATAACCGACGGGACAAAGCAAAACGTGGAATGCATTCAGGATGAGGTGGAACGCAGCCTCATGCAACGCGGCTTTTACGCCGAAGCCAAGAGCTTCATCCTCTTCCGATGGCAGCGAACCGAACAACGAAAGGCACTCAACAAGATTGTCGATGCCCTGCAACAACCCGACATTGCGCCCGTGCTCAAAGGCATCGCAGCCGACTTCTCGCCCGAAACTTACCCCATTGCGTCGCTCGCAGAGAAGTTCATGGGCTTCGCAAAGGCCGACATGAACGGGCGCGATAAACTGGCCGCGCTGATAAAGGCGGCAGTGGAACTAACATCAGCCGAGGCTCCCCACTGGGAATTCATTGCCGCACGCCTGCTTAGCTATCGCCTACAACGCGACCTGTATGCCTACGAGCAAGCCGAAGACCTGCACTCCTTTGCACAAAAGGTTCGACATCTGGCCAGCCAAAACCTCTACGGCCCTTACATCGCCGAGGCCTATACCGATGCCGAACTGCAACAGGCGGCTGCATTCATAGACGAGGAGCGCAACAAGCTGCTCAACTATTCGGGCCTCGACCTCCTCATCAAGCGGTATGTCATCCGCTCTTTCGCCCACAAACCCGTTGAGAGCGTGCAAGAAATGTTCCTCGGCATTGCCCTGCACCTGGCCATGAACGAGGGCGAAAACCGACTGCATTGGGTGCGAAAGTTCTACGACATGCTGAGCCGTCTGGAAGTGACAATGGCCACGCCCACCCTTGCCAATGCGCGCAAACCCTTCCATCAGCTCTCCAGTTGCTTCATCGATACTGTTCCCGACAGTCTTGAAGGCATCTACCGCAGCATCGACAACTTTGCACAAGTGAGCAAGTTCGGCGGTGGCATGGGCTTGTATTTCGGCAAAGTGCGGGCTGCAGGCGGGCGCATCCGCGGCTTTAAGGGTGCTGCCGGCGGCGTGGTTAGGTGGATGAAGCTGGTTAACGACACGGCTGTGGCCGTAGACCAACTGGGTGTTCGCCAGGGTGCTGTGGCCGTCTACCTGGACGTTTGGCACAAAGACCTGCCCGAATTTCTACAACTTCGCACCAACAACGGCGACGACCGAATGAAGGCACACGACATATTTCCCGCCGTTTGCTATCCCGACTTGTTTTGGAAAATGGCACAACAAGACCTCAATCAAGAGTGGAACATGTTCTGCCCGAACGAAGTTCTCACCATCCGAGGCTACTCCTTGGAAGACTTTTACGGTCCTGAATGGGAAGAGAAATACCACGAATGCGTGGCCGACAAACGCCTTTCGCGCCGCACAATGACCATCAAAGACGTTATACGGCTGGTGCTGCGCTCGGCTGTTGAAACGGGGACGCCCTTCACTTTCAACCGCGACACCGTTAACCTTGCCAACCCCAACGCCCACCGCGGCATCATCTATTGCTCCAACCTCTGCACAGAGATTGCACAAAACATGCGCGCCATCGAGGAGGTGAGCAACGAAGTGACCACCAAAGACGGCGACACCGTGGTGGTAAGGACCATGAAGCCTGGCGATTTCGTGGTGTGCAACCTGGCCTCGCTGTCGCTGGGTAACCTGCCCTTAGAGAACGAAGCCTACATCAACGATGTGGTTGCCACGGTGGTTCGCGCACTAGACAACGTCATAGACCTGAACTTTTACCCCGTGCCTTACGCCAAAATAACCAACCACCGCTACCGAAGCATCGGCCTTGGCGTTAGCGGATACCACCACGCACTGGCCATCCGCGGCATAAAGTGGGAGAGCGAAGCCCACCTCCTGTTTGCCGACAGCGTGTTCGAACGCATCAACCGTGCTGCCATCGAGGCCAGTTCGGCCTTGGCCAAAGAGAAAGGTGCCTACGCTTGCTTTGAAGGTAGCGACTGGCAAACGGGTGCTTACTTCGACAAACGAGGATATACATCGCCACAATGGCAACAAACGGCACAGCGCGTAAGGGCACAAGGCATGCGCAACGCTTACCTCCTGGCCATCGCTCCCACAAGCAGCACCAGCATCGTGGCGGCCACTACGGCCGGACTTGACCCCGTTATGCAACGCTTTTTCTTGGAAGAGAAAAAGGGAGCGATGCTTCCGCGCGTGGCTCCGGCACTCTCCGACCAAACGTTTTGGCTCTACAAAGGTGCATACCAAACGGAACAGGCGTGGAGCATGCGCGCGGCAGGCGTGCGACAACGCCACATTGACCAAGCGCAAAGCGTGAACCTCTACATCACCAACAATTACACCATGCGCCAATTGCTCGACCTTTACCTCCTGGCATGGCAAAGCGGGGTGAAAACCATCTACTACGTGCGAAGCAAATCGCTGGAGGTGGAAGAGTGCGAAAGCTGTGCATCATAAACGAATATGCCGATTAACAAGCTAAACCACGCATCAGATATGGACAACAAACTGAAGAAAAACGCCTTGTTCAACCCACAAGGTGACACCGACCTGCGACAAAGGCGGATGATTGGCGGCAACACCACCAACCTGAACGACTTTAACAATATGCGCTACACATGGGCTAGCGACTGGTACAGGCAGGCTATGAACAATTTTTGGATACCCGAGGAGATTAACCTCACGCAAGACACAAAGGATTATCCGCTGCTGCCGCCTGCCGAGCGCAAGGCTTACGACAAGATATTGAGTTTCCTGGTGTTCCTCGATTCGCTGCAAAGTGCCAACCTGCCCTCGCTAACCGAGTTTATCACGGCCAACGAGGTAAACCTTTGCCTGCACATTCAGGCCTTTCAAGAGTGCGTTCACAGCCAGAGTTACAGCTACATGCTCGACACCATCTGCTCGCCCGAAGAGCGAAACGACATTCTTTATCAGTGGAAAACCGATGAACACCTGCTTCGTCGCAACACGTTCATCGGCGATTGCTATAACGAGTTCTACGCCAACAACGACAAGGCATCGCTCATGAAGACGCTCATGGCCAACTATATTCTCGAAGGCATATACTTTTACAGCGGCTTCATGTTCTTCTACAACTTGGCACGTAACGGCAAGATGTCGGGGTCGGCACAAGAGATACGCTACATCAACCGCGACGAAAACACCCACCTGTGGCTCTTCCGCAACATCATCAACGAGATGAAAAAGGAAGAACCCGAATACTTCACGCCCGAAAAGGTGAAGCTCTACGAGGAGATGATGCGCGAAGGCGTGCGACAAGAAATTGCTTGGGGTCAGTATGTGATTGGCGACGACGTGCAAGGGCTCAACGCGCAGATGGTAAACGACTACATTCGCTACCTTGGCAACATGCGTTGGCGCAGCTTGGGCTTCGGAAACCTGTTTGAAGACAACGTTGATGAACCCGAAAACATGCGCTGGGTGGCACAATATGCCAATGCCAACATGGTGAAAACCGACTTCTTCGAGGCCAAAAGCACGGCCTACGCCAAAAGCACGGCACTTGAAGACGACTTGTAGGCCGTTGTTCCATCCCACATCCTTTTCAAAAGTGTGTGCCTTAAGCCAGAAGGGTTCGGCTTAAGGCACACATTTTTTTATGGCTGCTTCAAAAAATACGTTGGTTAGGGAACTAGGTCAAGGCGTTTTGAGCAAAGAGTTGCCGTTACGTGCCAAGTTGTAGAAGAACATG
>CAJPTO010000241.1 GCA_905373605.1 uncultured Prevotella sp. | reverse complement strand
TCCACATGTTGAGGCCGTTCGGGATGGTATCGTCCTCACGGATGCGCCCCACATAGGTCGGGTCTTCGCCGGCGGCGTCGACCGCGAGGGGGTACATCTTTTCGGAGGGGTTGTCGTACACCTGTACGCCGGGGGCCTGCGCAAGGATGGCGCGGGCTTCCTTGGCGGAAAGCTTGCGTTCGGTTTCGATGTTCACGGACTCGGAGTGGCCGTAGAACACGGGCACGCGCACGCAGGTGGCGGTCACCTTCACGTTCGGGTCGCGCATGATCTTGACGGTCTCATGGACCATCTTCATTTCTTCCTTGGTGTAGCCGTTGTCGGTGAAAACGTCCACTTGCGGTATCACGTTGTAGGCCAGCTGGTGGGGAAATTTGCTCACTGTGGGCTCTTCTCCGTTAACCAATTGCTGGTATTGCGTTTGCAATTCGGCCATGGCAGCAGCACCCGCGCCGCTTGCGCTTTGGTAACTCGACACGCGTATGCGCTTGATGTGCGACAACTTTTCCAGCGGTTGCAACACCACTACCATCATTATCGTGGTGCAATTGGGGTTGGCCACGATGCCGCGAGGGCGAACAAGCGCGTCTGCGGCATTGCATTCGGGCACCACCAAAGGCACATCGGCATCCATGCGGAATGCACTCGAGTTGTCTATCATCACCGCTCCATACTTCGTTATGGTGCTGGCAAACTCCTTAGACGTGCCTCCGCCGGCCGACACAAAGGCGATGTCGACATCGCGGAAGTCGTCGTTGTGCTGCAAAAGCTTCACAACATGCTCCTTGCCATTAAACAAATAGGACTGCCCTGCGCTACGTTCCGACCCGAAAAGCACCAGCTCGTCGAGGGGAAAATTGCGCTCTGACAAGATGCGCAAGAACTCTTGGCCCACCGCGCCACTTGCGCCTACAATTGCTACTTTCATTTCCTTGTATTTTAAAATAATGATATATTGCCGTGCAAATGTACAACTTTCCACGTTTATACGCGTCTTTTTGATATATTTTTTGCAACTTTGCAGTGATAAAGGCAAGCAACGCCGCTGCTAAGGCATGGCGCAAGCTGCCCTAGAAAACCTAGTATACCTAGTGTACCTGGCTTTTCTAGCACCAAAAGCTCCCACATCAACCCCAAACCACCATAAGACAAACGCCAATGTTCTCTGCATTCCCCATCACCGACCCCACGTTGATATTCTTCATCGTGATGCTCATCATCCTTTTTGCCCCCATCGTGATGGGCAAACTGCGCATCCCCCACATCATCGGCATGGTGTTGGCAGGCGTTGCCGTGGGCGAATATGGCTTTAACATCCTCAAGCGCGACGACTCTTTCGAGCTTTTCGGGCGCGTGGGCCTGTATTACATCATGTTTCTTGCTGCACTCGAGATGGACAGCAGCAGCCTTAAGCGCCACAAATACCGCTTCATGGTGTTTGGCTTGGGCACCTTCGCCCTCCCCTTCGCCCTTACCTACGTGTTGGGAACATCCCTTTTGGGCTACAGCGTGTCGGCATCGTTGCTCTTAGCCACGCTCATGTCGTCGAACACCCTCATCGCCTACCCCATCGTTGGCCGCTACGGACTGCAACGAAACCCCTCGGTAGCCCTCAGTGTAGGGTCCACCATGATAGCATTGTTCCTATCCTTGGTGGTTTTGGCCATGATTGTAGCCGCCCATAACGAGGGTGGCGGCCCATTGTTTTGGCTTTGGTTCGTGGTGAAAGTTGTGGGATTTTGCGCCGCGATGGCCTTTTTCGTACCCCGACTAACGCGTTGGTTCCTGCGCCGCTACAGCGATTCCGTGATGCAATTCATCTTTGTGATGGCCATTCTCTTCCTTAGCGCATCGGTATCGGCAGCCATTGGCCTCGAAGGCATATTCGGAGCGTTCCTCTCCGGGCTGATACTCAACCGCTATGTACCGCGACTTTCGCCCTTGATGAACCGCATCGAGTTCATCGGCAACGCCCTTTTCATCCCCTATTTCCTCATTGGCGTGGGCATGTTGGTAAACCTCCGCCTGCTGTTTCAAGGGCAAGGCATCATCTGGGTGGTGCTGGGCATCACCATCGTGGGCACTTTTGGCAAGGCATTGGCGGCTTATCTCACCCGTTGGCGGTTCAAGATGCCCTCCCCTTCGGGGCAAATGATGTTCGGCCTTACCTCTGCTCACGCTGCTGGAGCCATCGCCATTGTGATGGTTGGCATGCAGTTGCAGGAGTCGCCAGGCCAATATGTCATCACCGACGACATTCTTAACGCCGTGGTCATCATGATTTTGATAACATGCATCATCTCTTCGGTGGTGACAGAAGAAGCTGCCAAGACCGTTATACTCACCGAAAAGAACATACCTGCCAGCGAAACGGCCGAACAAGACGATGAGAGCATACTCGTACCCGTGAAATATCCCGAGTATGCCAACCGCTTAATGGGGCTCGCCATCATGATGCGCAACCCCAAACTGAACCGCGGCATCATCGCCCTTAACCTTGTTTACGATGATGAGAACATGCGCGCCAACCAAGAAAAGGGCCAACTGCTGCTAGACCAAGTGTCGAAATATGCCGCTGCCACCGACGTTCTAACGCAGACGCAGGTGCGCATTGCGGCCAACATAGCCAATGGCATCAAGCATGCATTCAACGAATTTCATGCCTCGGAGATTATCATAGGCCTGCATGCGCATAAGGATGTGTCGCCTAAGTTTTGGGGACAGTTCCACCAGAGCTTGTTCAACGGACTGAACAGGCAGATAATCATGGCACGACTGAACCAACCCCTTAGCACCATTCGCCGCATACAGGTGGCCGTTCCCTCGCGTGCACAATACGAACCGGGCTTTTATCGCTGGCTGGAAAGGCTCTCGCGCGTGGTGTTGAACTTGGAATGTCGCATCGTTTTCCACGCCAGGCAAGACACATTGGCACTCATCGCCGAATTTGTTCGCAACCGACATGCGGCCATGCGAGCCGAATATGCACAGATGAGCCATTGGAACGAACTGCCCTCGCTGGCTGCCACCATCGCCACAGACCATCTCTTCGTAGTGATTACGGCACGAAAGGGAACTGTGAGTTACAAAGCCGCACTGGATCATCTGCCTGATGAGATTACCAGACACTTCTCGGGGGCGAACCTCATGATTGTATTCCCCGACCAATATGGCGGAGATGGCGAGGAACTTACATTTGCCGAACCGCAACATACGGAAGGAACAAGTGCCTATGAGGATGTGGGCAAGTGGATGAAGAAGCTGAAAAAGTAGGCGTTTGAGCAGTTAAACCAATAGCCTTTAATTATGGATTATCAGACAATGTCTGACAAAGTCTGACAAATTCTGATAAAATCTGACCAGTCCGACCAGTCCGACTAGTCTGAATTGTCCGATTTACCACTCCCCTAGCCCTTTTGGAGAGGGTTGGCGGTGAGACTTCTAAGAGACAAAAATACACATCTTATGATAACAATAAAATCAATTACCAAGAGTTTCGGCTCATTGCAGGTGCTTAAGGGCATCGACCTGCAAATAAACAAAGGAGAAGTGGTGAGCATCGTTGGGCCTAGCGGTGCCGGCAAAACCACGCTGTTGCAAATCATTGGCACGCTAGACCGCCCCGATGGCGGCCAAGTGATGGTGGATGGTGTGGATGTTGGCACGCTCTCGAGCAAGAAACTGAGCGACTTTCGCAACCAACATCTGGGCTTCATCTTCCAGTTTCACCAGCTGTTGCCCGAGTTTACGGCCCTCGAAAACGTGATGATACCGGCCTATATCGCAGGAAAAAAGAAGAGCGAAGCCATGCAAAGGGCTAACGATCTGCTCAACTTCTTGGGGCTATCCGACCGCGCTAACCACAAGCCTGCCGAGCTTTCGGGGGGCGAAAAGCAAAGGGTGGCCGTGGCACGTGCGTTGGTTAACGAGCCTGCTGTGGTGTTGGCCGATGAGCCTTCGGGCAGTTTAGACTCTAAAAACAAGGCAGAACTGCACCAGCTTTTCTTCGACCTGCGCGACAAGTTCGGGCAAACGTTCGTCATTGTGACCCACGATGAGGAACTGGCAAAGCTTACCGACCGCACCATTCATCTGCGCGATGGCATGGTGGAACAAGACTTAGCCGCCGAACAGCCTGCTGAACCTGAAACACAAAACGGGTAAAAGGGGCTGCAACCCGATTTTGACCCATGCTTTGGGCATCATCAATGCCAGCAATTACTTATGCACGCATGCGGACTTTGGCTTTAAACGTTTCTGCTTCAGGGGGAAATCACGCACTTTCAGTGAATAGGGTTATTAGAAAGCTTGCAATAGCGGTATGAAAACGGCACAAAAACGTTGGCAAGCTTAGGGA
>CAJPTO010000240.1 GCA_905373605.1 uncultured Prevotella sp. | reverse complement strand
TCCTAATTGTCAGTAAAATAGATTATAAATTTTGAGTTAATTACTGTTTTTGGAGGAGGTTCTTCGTGATGAAGGGGCTCCTTTTTTCGTGCCGTTTCCTTTCGATTTAGGTTCTGCGCACAATTTAGGTGGCGAGTCAATGCAATTAAGAATAAAGTGTTACGCGTGACAAGTCAACGGACGAGGTAGGCCTACACCGTTCTTATCAACAAAGCAGCAATGACAAGAATGGCGCGTTTAGCCGCAATGATACGTGGCATTGCCGTTGATGTGGTGTCAAACATCCTCATGAACAACCTCAAGCGAAGTTGGGATACAACACGATTTTTCGCGGTGAGAACAGATTAGCAGACCCTAATGAACTTATTCCCTCATCAACTCGCCAACTCTTTCAAAATCTCCTATGCCTTACTCAATGTGCGGTAAGCCTCATCGAAAGCCTTGGGATGGCGGCCAATGAGGCACACATTCACCAGGCAGTTGGCGGCAAGTTCGATGTCGGTGAGGTCAATTCCCTTTTCTTTCACCACCTCTTTGCCCAGGCAAACCTCCCAAGTGGTGTCGAAAGCGGCATCTTCGGCCCCCATAAGCGAGGCATCGCTGTTGGGATCGGGCATTATCCGATAGCGAATGTTCTTTTTAGAGGCCACCGGTTGCAGGCTCATCAAGATGTCATAACCTTGCTCAAGGGCTGCTCTATACTTGCCCGTCCCTGGAAACATGTCGGCGACAACGGGCATAAGGTCGTCGAAGGGGTAACGTTTCAAAAGTTGTTGCAGTGTCATATGTGCTTTTGTTTATGGGTAATATGTGTAAGCGATGGGGGAACAATGCTCCCTATCATAGAATTTTCAGTGCAATGGCAGCACAAGCCTCGGCATC
Source organism: uncultured Prevotella sp. (assembly GCA_905373605.1). Lineage (GTDB taxonomy): Bacteria > Bacteroidota > Bacteroidia > Bacteroidales > Bacteroidaceae > Prevotella. The sequence goes on along the minus strand of CAJPTO010000240.1, from coordinate 3,505 downwards.
TGCCAACGCATGGTGGTGCATGTCCAGCTCATAGCCGCAGTGACTGGCCACTATGGGCAGCTTAAAGTCGGGAAGGCCAGCCGCTTTCAGCTTACGCCGTGCCGTAAGCAACGTGCAATAGAAAGGATAATCAGGATATTCCATGTCGTAAGCGGCGAAAGCGGCCTTAAGGCACGACTCGTCAAAGGCCTTGTTGTGTGCCACAAGCGGCTTGTGGCGTATCAACGGAGCTATTTCTGCCCACACATCGGGAAAGGTGGGCTGCCCATTGGTGTCGGCAGTTGTAAGTCCGTGCACATTCACACAGGCCCTTTCAAAATAGTTGGGCGTGGGCTGTATCAAATGATAGTAACTGCCTACAACTTCTCCCGCTTCCACGAACACTAGTCCTACACTGCACACGCTTTCACGTCTGAAGTTGGCCGTTTCGAAATCAATGGCTGCAAAATCTCTCATTGCTCTATGTATTTTAAACGATATAGGCGGAACCTTCACGTGTTCCGCCCATATATCAATGTGTTGTTTGTGTCGCAGTGTTAGCCAAAGGCTTAAAACTTGGCCATCTTAATGGCCACAATGGCACATTCGTCGCCCTTGTTGCCGTATTTTCCACCACAGCGGTCGAGTGCTTGTTGCTGGTCGTTGGTGGTAAGCAAGCCATACACCACGGGAATTTCGCTCGTGGCATTAAGCTTGGCAATGCCGTATGTAACGCCTTGGCAGATGTAATCGAAGTGTGGCGTTTCGCCTTTTATCACGCAACCCAGTATGATGACGGCATCGTAACCGCCGTTAAGCACCATTTGATGTGCGCCATAAACCAACTCGAAGCTTCCGGGAACCGTCTTCACGTGGATGTTTTCGGGCAATGCACCATGCTTTTCCAGCGTCTGAACAGCCCCATTGAGCAGCGCACCCGTCACTTCGGCGTTCCATTCAGACACCACGATGCCGATGCACATGTTGCTAGCATCGGGTATTTTCGACAAGTCGTATTCGGAAAGGTTGTGTAAAGCGGTAGCCATTATTTTGTTGAAGCGCGTTCTATGTACTTGTCAATCTCGGAACTCTGTACGAGCATCGAGTTAACATACTTCTTTTTGATGTCTTGATAGATGGCCAAGGCCTCATCTTTCTTGCCTTGCGACTCGAGGATTTCGCCTGCTTGTATGAGGAATAGCGGAGAAAGGCTGCTGTTAGCATCGTCGGCATCTTTGGCATCGGCCATCTTGGCAGCCTTTTTCAGGTTGTCAACAGCCTTGTCCAAGTCGTTAAGATGTGCGTAAGCGTTGCCCAAAGCTGCAACGGCAGCGGGGCTAACCATCGCATCCGAAGCTGGTGAATAGGCATCGAGGTACTTTTTAGCAGCTTCCCATTTATCCAGATTGGCATTGCAAAGGCCGGCATAAAGCTTGGCTAAGTTGGCTGCATCGGTGCCACTATAGTCGTCGGCAATACGAACGAAGCCCGCATAACCTGCGCCATCGCCGTTGAGGGCCTTGTCAAACTGCTCTTGGTTGAAGTATTCTTGCCCCTTGGCTAACGCTGTGCTGGCTTTATCTTCGCGCGGACCGGCCACGAGAGACTTGTACATGAAGAAGCCGGCGATGATGAGAACCACGGCCGCAACGGCACCTAGTATCATTTTCTTGTTCTTTGCGAAGAACGCTTCAGAGGTTTGCGATGCATCGAATGTATCGGCAACGCCTTGTTTTTTTTTGTTTGCCATTATGTTTTAACGTTGTTATTATTCTAAGAAGTGGGACAAAATTACTGATTTTCTCGCAGATAGTGAAACATATCAGCCACTTTTTTCGTTTTTCATACCCAAATGGCGTATCTTTGCAAAACAGAAAGGGTGCGTTAAACGTTTTGCCTGTTCGCTGCTGGATGCCTTACATCACTGCCCACTGTTGCGCATGCTGGCATTTTTTCTGCACACAAACGATAATGATTGTTTCGAATTATGATTTTGAAGGATATTTCTATCATCAATTATAAGAACCTGCGGGCCGTCAACTTGCAGCTGTCGCCCAAGATGAACTGCCTCATTGGGCACAACGGGTCGGGGAAAACCAACTTCCTTGACGCGCTTTATTATCTTTCGTTTTGCAGAAGCGCCTACAACCCCATCGATTCGCAGCTCATCACCCACGAACAAGACTTCTTCGTGGTGGAAGGCAACTACCTGAGCGAGGGTGGCGACACGGAAAACGTGTATTGCGGAATGAAACGTGGGCAGAAAAAGCAGTTCAAACGCAACAAAAAGGCTTACAAACGCCTTTCGCAACACATCGGCTTTATTCCCTTGGTGCTGGTTTCGCCAGCAGATGCCGCGCTTATCGATGGTGGCAGCGAAGAACGCCGACGACTGATGGACATGGTTATCGCACAATGCGACGCCGCTTACATCGATGCGCTTACGCGATGCAACAAAGCCCTGCAGCAACGCAACGCATTGCTGCGCATGGAAGCCGAACCCGACTTGACTTTGCTCGAGCTTTGGGAACAAGAAATGGCCGAACAGGGCGAGATTGTGTACGCCAAGCGCGCCGCTTTCGTAGAAGCGTTCATCCCCGTGTTCCAAAACATCCACCAACGCATTGCGGGAACTGCCGAAAAGGTGTCGCTACGCTACACGTCGCACTGTCAAAGGGGGAGCTTGCTGGAGGTGATACGCAAAGACAGACACAAAGACAGGGCGGTGGGATACTCGCTGCACGGCGTGCATCGCGACGATTTGGAAATGCTCATCGAGGGGTACCAGCTCAAACGCGAAGGAAGCCAGGGGCAAAGCAAGACATACGCCTTGGCGATGAAGCTTGCACAGTTCGACTTCTTGAAGCGAACGGCATCGCACACCACGCCCCTGCTCTTGCTAGACGACATCTTCGACAAGCTGGACAGCCAGCGCGTGGAACGTATTGTGCAGTTGGTGTCGGGCGACAACTATGGACAGATATTCATCACAGACACTAACCGTGAGCACCTGGACCGCATCTTGCAGGCTGGTGCAACCGATTATCGGCTTTTTTACGTAGACAACGGGGAAATAACACAGAAGGGAGGCGACAATGTTTAGACGTGATGTGAAGCCTTTAGGCGAAGTTTTGATGAAGTTTTTGCGCGATGAGGGACTGGAAACGCCCTTGCAACAGAAACGTTTGATTGATGCTTGGGAAACAGTGGCCGGACCTTTGGTGGCGCGTTACACGGCTGAGAAGTTCATCAAGAACCAAACGTTGATGGTTAAAATCACCAATCCCGCCCTGCGACACGACCTTTCGATGATGCGAACACAGCTTGTGCGCCGACTAAACGAACAGGTTGGGGCGGTGATAATTACCGAGATTAAGGTGTATTGATGCGGGGAGAAGATGGGTCGGAGTTCTGTTTAAGCTGGCTTATTAGATTTTCTAGGTGATCTAGATGTTCTAGATGTTCTAGTTATTCTAGGCTTTCTAGGTGTTCTAGGTATTCTAGATGTTCTAGGCTTTCTAGGTGT
>CAJPTO010000239.1 GCA_905373605.1 uncultured Prevotella sp. | reverse complement strand
CATACCCTATTGTTTGGTATTGGTATTCCCAAATCGCATCAACAATGGTGCGAACATCGCTTCGGAGATAGTCGTATTGGGAGACAAAGTAGCTTGTTTCCGACGAATTGTCGTAGCCGAACTGCTGTCCCAACTGGTCAACAAAGCCATAGCTGAGGTTTTTGCCATAGAGGTTGGGCGTGGCCATGCTGCCATAGATACCGTACATGGCGTTTCGGTATCCGCGTATTGAGCTGAACTGCTCGCTTTCGTCTACTTCGCCTGCTGGATGAACATCCAGAAAGTCGTTGCACGACGTGGTGAGAAGCAGCGTCGTCAAGCCTATTATCAGGCTTATCCTACTTATCCTATATGTTGTTTTCTTCATTTTTGCCTAATCTTAATCAGTGTTTTATCGTGTGGCGAATGCACAATCCATCGCCGTTTAGAAACCTAATCTCAGCGACATCTCCACGCTTCGTTCGTAGGGATAGCTAAGCCCGCGTTCGCGTTTCACCGACGAGAGGTAAAACAAGTCGTTGGCAAGCAGTTCCAGATGTAGCCTTTTCAATCCAAACCTTTGGATGAAAGCCAGTGGCACTTCATAAGCAACCGACAGGCTGCTAAGGCTCACATAATTGTTTGTCTGAACGAACCGGGAGGTTTGCTGTGGCACGCTCGAGTCGCTGATGCGTTTAAATGCCGCGTGTTGGCCCACTTGTTTCCACCTGTCGTTGAAAACGCGCTCGTCTGCATTGTAGCGTGGGTCGGAGCCTTCCACCTTTGATGCCAATGTTTGATTGTAAACGGCACCGCCAAACGAATAGCGCAGCGATGCTCCCATCGAGAATTGGCGATAGGTGAGGTAAGAACTCAGCGAGCCGTAACCGAAAGGTGTGGTGTCGCCAAAGACAACCTTGTCGTTGGGATCGTAAACGAAGGTGTAGCTTCCATCACGTTTGACAAACACTTCATTGCCTGTGATGGGGTCGATGCCTGCCGAAGGCACCACCTTCAAGGCCGTCAACGACTGGCCTTCCTCATAAATGGGCAATGGAGCTATGCCGCCTTTGGCTTGGTTTTTCTCGTTTTGCTCGCGCAAGGCGTTGCTTATCTTTTTTATCTTGTTTTTGTTATAGGCGTAAATGAGGCTGAGCGACCATTGCCAATCCTTGTTTTGGATGGGGATGACACGCGTTTGCAACTCCACTCCGCGGTTTTCTACCTCGCCTACGTTTTCGCGCGATGTGCGCACACCCACCGAGGGAGCCTTTGTTATGTCGAGCAAGAGATTATCGGTATTCTTCACATAGAAGTCGGCCGAGAAGTCCCAACGTCCCTTAAACATCGTCAGGTCGACACCCAAGTTTGCGCTCAAGGTACGTTCCCATTTCAAGTCGGTGTTGCCAATGCCCATCGGCACGGCTCCAATTCCTTTTATGTAATTGTAGCCATTGAGGTAAGTATACATGGTAAGAGCTTGGTAGGGTTCGAAAGAGATGTTGCCCAAATAGCCCACACTGGCGCGAAGCTTGAGCAACTGGAACGGTGAGCCCTTGAGAAATGACTCATTGTGGATGTTCCAACCTGTGCCCAAGCTCCAAAAAGGCGCGAAACGGGTGTTCTTGCCAAACTTGGACGACCCTTCGTAACGATAGATAACATCGAGGAAATAACGGTTGTCCCAAATGGCATTGGCATTGAAGAAGAAGCCCACACCGTTATACTTGGTGTCGGTTCCCGAAGGACGCCCCGTGGGATAGCTGCCCGAGAGCGAGGGATGGGCCACATTATCCGTGTAATAGCCCACGGAACCATAGGTGCTGCCGTCCACCGAGTTGGACTCGATGCTGGTTCCAGCCATCGCAGTAAGGAAAAGTTTCTTCAGCAGATAATCGTTGTACGATGCCATCAACTTGCCTTGATAGGTGGTTGTCTTGGTGAAGGTTTCGGTAAGTCGGCCTCTGCGCGACACATCGGCAACGTCTTTAAGCTGGTTGGCCGAGAAAGGCGACACGAAGGTGCGTGCATCGTACTTGCTCTTCTGTATCGAGAAGTCGCCATCGATACGGAATTTTTCGCCTAACCACAACTGCAACGAGGTGGTGTTGAGGAAATCGAAATTGTCGCCTTTGCTGAAACTGCCCAACGATGCCTCGTAAAGCGGGTTGGACAAGTCGTAATTGAGCTTTGGAAGCAGCGCGCCCGTCTCATCGTAAGGGTTCTCATAGGGGTTTTGTTTTGCCCAGTCGGCAAAGTCGCCGTAGGGCGATTGGGTGGACTTTACCGAAGAAATGGTAGCCGTGTTAGACACGAAGAACTTACCAGGCAGGTTGTACGAGAGCTTGAAATTGGTGGACAGACGTTCGCGGTTCGACCCTTTCATCACACCCGCATCGTTGCCGTAGCGCACGCCAAGGTTGTAACGGGCATGCTCATCGCCGCCGTCAATGCTCAAGCTTTGCTGGGTAGAGATGGCATTGCGCAGGGGTTTCGAAATCCAATCGGTGCTTACGCCGTCTTGTATCTGATTGTAATAATGGGCATACTTTCTGTCCAGGGCGTATTGTTCGGCCAGGTCGGTAGAGGTATAAAGGCCTGCCAGACGTTCGTACTCCAACTTTTGCGAGGCAGAAAGCAGGTTGTAGTCGCTGAGGTCGGGTACGGATAGGCGCAATGTGCCGCTGTAGTTGAGTTTCAGCTTACCTCCCTTGAGCGATTTTGTGGTGATGACAATCACACCGGCAGAAGCTTTCGCGCCATAAAGGGCAGATGCCGACGCATCTTTAAGCACGGTAACGGTCTCAATGTCGTTCATGTCCATGTCGTTCACGTAGTCCACTTTCACTTGCGAGCCATCCACCACAAAGACAGGCATGTTGGCTTGTCCTGTGAAAGTGGCTCTGCCGCGAATGTTGATGTCTGCCAGTTTATTGGGGTCTGATCCACCCATATTATCCTCAAGGATGTTCATTCCCGGAACGAAAGTGGCAAGGCTTGTCAACACGTTTTTAGTGCCTACGGCCAACAGCTCGTCTTTCTTGATAGACACTTGCGCACCAGTAAAGCTGTTCTTGTTCTTCGTAGCGAAACCTGTTACCACCACTTCGCCCAGCACGTCTGCATCATCGTGCATCACAAAATTGCCAGCCATGCCGTTCTTGACAGTCCGTTCGAGCTGCTTATAACCAATGTAGTTGAACGTAAGTTTCACTTCGGGCAGGTCGGTTTGTATGTCATACTTGCCATCCAAGTCGGTGATATAGCCGCCTGTGAAGCCTTGCATCCTGATGGTTACGCCTGGAAGGGGTTGTCCTTGGTCGTCGATGATTTGTCCATAAACGCCTTTTCGGCGTTCGGTGCCTTGTTTACGGCTTATCTTAACGCTGTTGCCTGAGATGGAATAGCCGTATCCTGCCTTGGTGAGCACCTGTCCCAAGACGGCTCGAACAGGTTCTTCGTGGGCATTGATGCTCACAGGCTCCACATTGTCCAAAAGGCTAGTTTCTACTTCAAAAAGCAGTCCCGTCTGTTTGGTCATCTCATCGAGGAAACTTTTCAGCGTCACCTGCTTCATCGTCAGCGTGACGCGCATGTTTGCCACGTCTTGTGTCTGTGCCGACACCCTTGAGGTGCCACAAAAAAACAGCACAAGGAACAAAAAGCCACAAACATGTAATATTAAATTAGTTCTCTGCATTTGTTTTACCATTATGTTTTTTTACTTTCTTCATTCAAAATCTTTAGGGTTGGTTCAATAAATTCCGCGCAAAAGCCCATTTTATTATTTTATTTATATTGTTCTTTGTTGTCATTTGGATTATATCTGCCATCTTCCGCTTTCTCTTTCAGTCACATAGCCCGCTATTCTCCTTCAAACGTAAATCAAAGTTGTTCAGCTAAAAAATAAAATCACTGCAAAGGCATTATATTGTACCAGCCTTACTCTAAAAACTAACTCTTATCGCGCAGCAAACACTTTCTCATCCCGTAAACTTAAAAATAAATCTCAAGAGTCAATGTTCTGTTCTTGTTATCGCCTTTCACGCGTTTACCAACTTGTCGGGCGAGCTGCTGGCACTAATTCTGCATCAGATTCATCGCCCAGTGCAGGTAAGTAGGGGAAAAAACGGGTACAGCCCAACAAAGACAAGGAACGAATGGGTGATGGTGACTTTTTATAACATCCCTCTTAAACTTTTGTTGTGCGGCCTTTCGTCACCAAGCCAAGCTGGGGCAACCTGTTCTTTTCCGAAAAACGATTTTGCAAAAATACATAAAAAGAAACATATTTGCAAGCGATCTTTTATATTTTGTAACAAAAAGATGCAAAAATAGGCCTACCAGATGCAATTAGACTTGAAATTATAGTCAAACAGAAATGCTTTTGGAAAAACAGCAGTTATAAA
>CAJPTO010000238.1 GCA_905373605.1 uncultured Prevotella sp. | reverse complement strand
CTCGTTAACTTGTCAACTCGTTAACTTGTCAACTCGTTAACTTGTCAACTCGTTAACTTGTGAACTCATCAACTCAAAAACTAAAGAAACAACAATGAAATTCATAGGAATAATCCCCGCGCGTTATGGATCGTCGCGCTTTCCGGGCAAGCCATTGGCCTTGCTTGGCGGCAAACCCGTGATACAACGTGTTTACGAACAAGTGGCGAAGGCCTTAGACGAGGCCTATGTGGCCACCGACGATGAGCGTATATATAATAAGGTGTTGGCGTTTGGCGGAAAGGCCGTGATGACTTCCACCGAACACCAAAGCGGAACCGACCGCGTGAACGAGGCTGTGCAAAAAATTGGCGGCCATTATGACGTGGTGGTGAACATACAAGGCGATGAACCCTTTGTGCAACGTTCGCAAATAGCGGCCATTTGCCAATGTTTCGACTCGCCCGATGTGCAGATAGCCACCCTCGGCATACCCTTTAAGAGCATCGAAGAGGTGAACAACCCCAATTCGCCCAAGATAGTGGTGAGCAACGAGGGTTTCGCCATGTATTTCTCGCGGTCGGTAATCCCCTTCATTCGCGGTGTTGAGCCAGACAATTGGCTCGAAGCCTATCCCTTTCTCAAGCATTTGGGCATATATGCCTATCGTCCCGCGGTGCTCAACGAGATAACGGCCTTGCCGCAATCGTCGTTAGAACGTGCCGAAAGCCTGGAACAACTGCGCTGGTTGCAAAACGGCTATCGCGTAAAGGTGGGATTAACCCAGGTGGAAACAGTGGGTATCGACACTCACGCCGACCTTGAGCGGGCCGAAGCCTTTTTGAAGGCGCACCCTGAGGGGCGATGAGCAGATGCCTTTTCGGTTCCTGGCACAGCCAATCCATAGTCGCCAACGGTCATTTCTTGATTGTTGGCGATTTTTTCTTTGGGATGGCACAGCTGTTTTCGGATGAAAAATGGTAGATGTTTAGCCAATCCCATTTACTTGACGTAGGATAAAGGGTGTCCGGCATATGCTGTACACGTGTCTGCCTTATGCCGTACACGTGTCTGCCTTATGCCGTACAGGTGTACGGCATATGCCAGACACCTGGTATCTATAGCTAATGGCAGCATGTTTTTTTTTATTTGCCGGCACGATAATAATTGCGAAAGACTAAGGCAATGGCAATTTTTTTCACTACCTTTGCAAAAAGGCAAGCAAAGGGCTTACGCAAGCGTGGCGACACGCAGCGAAAGGCATGCCGAGCTTGCCACATTACAGCATTTATATATAAAGAACATTTTGGATAAGCCAAATGAGCAATGACAGGAAGGCAAACGCCGAATACTGCTTCTTTGCTTGTTAGCTTGTCGACTATTAAAAAAAACATTTCAAATAGATATGAAACAGACAAAGATTGTGGCCACCATCAGCGACAAGAAATGCGACCAGGAGTTTATTCGCAAGCTTTTCTTCGCCGGTATGAATGTGGTGAGGATGAACACAGCGCATGCCCCCGAAGAGGGCATGAAAGAAATTATCAGGAATGTACGGGCCGTTTCGTCGCACATCGGCTTGATGATTGACACCAAAGGCCCTGAAATACGCACCACTGGCGTGGCAGAACCCATACAATATAAAAGCGGTGAGATTGTTAAGATATTCGGCAGGCCCGAGATGGAAACCACACACGACATCCTCAACGTGTCGTATCCCGACATTGCCAACGACGTTAAGGTGGGCGACAGCATTCTTTTCGACGACGGCGAACTGGACATGAAGGTGCTGGAGGTGCAAGGCCCGATGCTTGTTACACAGGTTCAGAACGACGGTAAGCTGGGAGCGCGCAAGAGTGTGAACGTACCAGGAGAGCATATTGACCTGCCTGCACTTACAGAGAAAGACCGCGCCAACATTCTTTTCGCCATTGAGCAAGACATCGACTTCATTGCACACTCGTTCGTTCGTTCTGCCGACGATGTCCGCGCCGTGCAAAAGATACTCGATGAGCATAATAGCGACATCAAGATTATTTCGAAAATAGAGAACCAAGAGGGCATCGACAACATCGACGAGATTATCGATGCATCGTATGGCATCATGATTGCGCGCGGCGACCTGGGCATTGAGGTACCTTTGGAGTGCATTCCCGGCCTGCAAAGGGAGATTATACACAAGTGCGTGCTGAAGAAAAAGCCCGTTATCGTGGCTACGCAGATGCTGCACACCATGATAAACAACCCCCGCCCCACGCGTGCCGAGGTGACAGACATTGCCAATGCCGTGTATTATCGCACGGATGCGCTGATGCTCAGCGGCGAAACGGCATCGGGAAAATATCCTGTTGAGGCCGTACAAACAATGGCTGCCATTGCCGAACAGGCTGAAAAAGACCGTTTGAGGCTGAAAGGACTTCAGATTTCGCTGTCGCCCAACTGCAGCCAAAAAGAGTTCTTGGCCTACTCGGCCATTGAGGCAACCCGCAAATTGGGCGTTGCAGGCATCATCACCGATAGCGAAACAGGCGAAACGGCGCGTATCTTGGCATCGTTCCGCGGCGCAACACCCATCTTGGCCATGTGCTTTAAGGAGAAGTTGCAACGTTGGCTCAATCTAAGCTACGGCGTTATCCCCGTTCATCAGAAAGAACACCTTGCGCCACAATTCATGTTTACGGCTGCCATCCGCATGTTGCGGCAGAAAGGCTACATCGACTTGGAAGACAAGATTGCCTATCTTAGTGGTAGCTTTGGCGAGGGCGGCGGCACCACTTTCGTTGAAATAAACAAGGTGGCTATGGCTCTTGATGCCGACAGCAACTACAGGTTCCACCTGCCCGAGCATCCCGTGAAAGAACAAAGAGGCGAACCCGAGGCCGAAGAGGCATGGGGTGGGGAGAACTAACCCCGGCCTTGCGGCATGCCAAGGCCACATTTAACGGTTGCCACTTGCCGCGAACAAACGAATGTAAAGACGGACAAATGCGTGAGAATGTGTGCATTTGTCCGTTTTCCTTTTTGCGTTGTGGCCTTCGGCAATGGTCAAAGGAGCGTTATTGCATTATGAAACACGAATTATTGTTAATGCGGCCATGTACAAATACTTTAACTACTCTTTGCAATGAATAAGTTAAAAAACTTTGTATACTTTGTTAGGTCGGTGCGATTGTTATAATTTTGCCCTCGAAAATGATGAATGCGTATAAAGTCGCATCAGTTTAATTAAATCAGAACAAAGATGAAAAAGATTTTGATGACCATGGTGGCAGCCGTTATTGCTGTCAGTGCAAGTGCACAAGTGTATTTAGGAGGAACTCTTGGAATAGGCGTTAGCAAGGTGAAAGGTGGCGACGAAGTGACCACTTACAAGGTGTTGCCCGAAATTGGCTACAACTTCAACGACAATTGGGCCGTAGGAACTGTTGTGGGTTGGGGTAAAGGAAACCCTGTTTCGGTGCAAGACGCTTTGGGAACGCCAGATAAATACTTCACCGTTTCGCCTTATGTTCGTTACACGTTCCTGCATTCGAAGTATGTTGACCTGTTTGTAGACGGCGGTTTCGGCTACACACACTATAAAGGTGACACCAATGTGTGGGAAGTGGGAGCGAAACCAGGCGTGGCGATAAACTTTAACAGGCACTTTACGTTCTTAGCTAAAGTGGGATTTGCAGGCTGGAAGAACGAAAAGAACAAGGATGGCGGTGTAGACAACCAAGCTTGGGGAGCATCTTTCGACCAAAACAACCTGAGCTTCGGCTTGTATTATAACTTTTAAATGATAAAAAATCCTAGGTGAATATCTCACCCATCAATGGCGTGCCAAAACCGATTGGCACGCCATTTTTTAGCTCAAGATGTCCCCAATGGCAAGTGCTTAATTTCCATGCGCTGCAGGTAATTTCTGCCACATGCCTTTATCAGTTCGATTTCTTTTCGTAATTTTGCACTACGAAGTGGCTTCAAGAGCGGCAATGCGACTGCTTATATATAATAAGGAGTGGCTTGTTGGCTTGTCAACTCGTAAACTTGTCAACTTGTAAACTCGTTAACTAGTTACCTTGTTAACTCGTCACTTCGTCAACTTGTCAACTCGTTAACTCGTCAACTCGTTAACTGAACAAAAAAGATGAAAGAAATAAGTTGGGGATTTATAGGTTGCGGCGAAGTAACCGAAAAGAAATCGGGACCAGCCTTTAACGAAGTGCCTGGCTCGCATGTGCAAGCGGTGATGAGTCGCACCGAAGATAAGGCGCGTTCGTATGCCGAACGGCATCGCATTCGCAAGTGGTACACCGACCCGAACGAGCTTATCGGTGCGCCAGATGTCAATGCCGTGTACATTGCCACGCCACCTTCGAGCCATGCCACCTTTGCCATCATGGCCATGAAAGCCGGAAAACCCGTGTATGTGGAAAAGCCCTTGGCCGCCAGTTACGAAGACTGCGTGCGCA